>PMZB01000007.1 GCA_003170575.1 Chlamydiia bacterium
AAAAGAGGCGGAAATTAATCGAATAAAAAATAATTTCAATTTTATATGAAAATAGTGTATGTAGAGGGAAAGTCGCATAATATAGGAAGTAATATGAGTCGTAAAGTTTCTCACAGACGCAAGCCAAAAGCCATTCCTAAGCAGGAGCGGCTTCGTGATGTAAATCTTTTTCCAAAAAAAGAAAGGGAATTATTTGAAAAGGTGCCTCAGCATTTTTTGGGAATAAGCGATCAACAGCTTGGCAGACTCTTTGAAAATGCATGGGCGCTTATTGAAATTCATGAGGGAGCTGAGGCTGTGAGGGGATTTCGCCTTCTTTGCCATCTGCATCCTTATGTATCAGACTTTTGGTATGGGTTAGCCCATGCTTTAAAAGAGTCTGGAAATTATGAGGAGGCGCTTGATGCGTTTATTATGGCCGAAACAATGGAGCCAACCCGTTTTGAATATTATCAGGAGGCAATTGGAAGTGCTCTTGAGGCGGGTCAGAAAACAATTGCTCGCCGGATATTTCAGCGATTGCTTGCCCACAAGCGTTCTATAGACAACATTGATGAGTATAAAGCAGAAATTAAGCATCTAGATGAAGCTACTTCTTAACGGGCGGCGGAGGCGGTGAGGCGGCAGGAGTGAAAAGTTTCACAGCAATATAGTAGAGAAGCTCTTGCACGATAAGTCCACAGATATCAGCAAGGATTAAGGCGGCTGGAGTGGTGAGAACCATCACAGCGCTAAATGTCAAAAAGGGCTTCAAATAAAACTGAAAAAACGAATACCGGCAAAGCGCTGGGAGCACCTTGGGAAGCATGATTTCCAAAAATACTTGTACATAAGGATAAGAAAACTGAAGGATGAGCGCCTTGACGCCATAGGCGATCATTGCCGTGCAGACACGGATAGCGATAAGTACGGCTGTTGAGAGCCGTTCCATGCAAGGCTTGATCACGCCAAATGTGCGCGCGGAACATGTAATTGTTGAATGAATTACCTCAGTGACGCACCCCCAGACTACATCGCCAATGAATGAAGTGACCGGAAGCGCGAGCACAAGCCCTGCCTGATGCCCAAAAATGGTTCCAACCCATGTGCCAAACTGTTCTTTGGCTGTTTTTGAAACGATTTGATCGATGGTTCTCCGGACCGTCTCAAGACCATTTATCAGCACATACTGTTTTGCCAAAAATCCCGCAATATTTCCAGCTACCAATCCGAAGACTGTTACGGGAGTCGAAGAGATCATAGAAAAAGGCCTCCAGAGCGAAAAAAACAGCAAGAATCATTGGTCAAAAAACAATATCATTTTTGCCGGACAATAGAAAAGACTTTTTTTCCTGAAGAATTCCTGCCAGCATCATATAGAGAGGAATCAAAAGGGGAATTGGGGGCTAGAGAGGAAGGATTGATAAAGGCCGGCATCATCAAGAGAGCGAACAATGATATTATGGAATCAGCTCCTCACTATCTACTTTCCTTATCTTGAGCGGAAGGCGTAGGATCAGTAAGAAATAGGGGTTTTCTAACATAACATTGATTATCAGACGTTGGAAACGACTATATGAAGTATCTGGATGTTATTCCGTTCTAAATCCCTTTTTTGGAACTTTGCGAGCTTCTTTTCTGCTTTTTTGGAAACGTCGACGTGGTATGTCGTAGTCCAAGATCCCTCTTTACATCCTCCAATGAGCGTATATTTCCTTCTTCTACGTCTTTCATGCCTTCAAGGTATGCTGCTTCGTCTTGCTTTTCGGTACGCTCTTCATACCATCGCTCCAGGGCCTTGATCATACACGCATTCATCGAAATAGCATCCTCTACACACGCAAGTTTGATATTTTTGTGCATCGACACTGGTATGTCAAAGCTAAATCTCGTTGTTTTTTGTTGATGAATAGACATAAATTCTCCTTTGTACAATCCAGGTATGCAATGTATCAATAAATTCTGCGAGCTGTATAATCCATTTTCATTTTAGGTATTCTATGGTTTTAGTGTCCTTAGCATCTTTTACCGATCAGTTTCATTCTCTTTTGGCATCTCTCAATTTAGAAGAAACCACTTCCCTGCAAAGTTGTATTAACTGTGCGCTCCAAGTAATTGCCGAACATAATAAAGAGCCGCTTTCATTTTCTGAGTGTTTCAAGGTAATAGGAAAAGTAACTCAGTGTTTCGTCAATTGTCCAAAGATTCAAAGAGCCATTCAAGGCATATTTCTTGATCTATCCATCCAAGTGGATGATGAGGTTTTTGGTCCTATAGAACCCCCTCCAAAAAGGCGGAGAATCATCCCATGTGAAACAGTAGTGCCAATGGATGTTGAAGAAGCTACGGGAATCGACACGGATCAATCCCCTTCCGCTTCTGTTCTGGACCCTTGGGTTGAGTATGCAAGGGATTGTTTATTAGTGCGCATATTACTTCGGAATCTGCATGATTTTTTACCCTTTGATCTTCTAGAAAGAATTTCTGAAAGAGCAGAACTTCTTATTGCGCAATTTGAAGCAGAACCTAGGCTTCCTGGGATCAGTGCCTCTCAAATTGACGCAGTTACGTCGCATGTGCGAAAAAACATAAAAAATAAGTTAGAGAGTCTTGCTCACGTTGATCCATCATTAGTTGCAAAGCTTTTTAAAGGAAGTTGTATAAACATAGGTCTAGCATTACTTCTTATGACATACGTCAAAGGGATCGAGCCTCTTTGTGATGATGAGCGCAATATCGAAATTATTAGGTTCCTGGCTTTATCTGAGATAAACATTCGGCCCGTTGTTCAGGAGGTGCTCAGATTTCCATTTCAATCGCATTTATTGCTCCTACAAACCCTCAAAAATATACTTACCGCCACAGATGAACGAAGCGAAAATGAGATGCGCGTTCTATTCTCCAATCGCCCGGGCGCGCTTTCATTTGTGCTTGATTTTTCTCTAAAAATGAGAGAACTACGAAACGAAAGAGATTTATTGCTTGAGACATATTTTGGCACCGCATTATTTCAGAAAAACCCTTCTTTTATCAAGGGAGCTTGTCCTCAATGTTTGAAGTGCATTGCTCAGGAACGGAGGAATCTTGCCTTTATACTCAATGAACCAACTCTTTGGGATGTATTTTTTTTCCGGTTAAATTATTTTACTGAGTTTGAAGTCCCCTATTCTTCTGAAGTGATCTATAAATCTGCACACGACTTACACAATCTCTATCAGGAGCTGAAACTGACTTTTTTTGAGCTGGAACCAAAAAGCGTGGATGATGTGTTGTATTCTGTAGTAGCGTTTGGGATTGATCTTGAAAAGACGTTGCAGAGACTTGTCTCATTTGAAGAGGCCGAAAAAATCAATTTAAAAAAACTCTTTTCCCAAAATGGGTATCCTTATAATACCACCTCAGTAATCCAGTTTTTGATGTTAGATGCAAACCGAAGAATGTATTTCTTTTTATTGGGGCATGATATATTCAAATTCAATTTCTTGTTTTATTGTTCAGAAGAAACGCTTAATAAGCTGAA
>PMZB01000177.1 GCA_003170575.1 Chlamydiia bacterium
ATCGTTTTATTCAATATTGTGCTCACAGATTTTATTGCCTGGCAGAAGGGAAAAAATATCTAGGTAAGAGATTTACTTTACGGAAAGAGGTGGAAAAGAATCCGGAAAAAATTAGTCTCCTTGTATACCAGACAATCAGTATGTTAGATCAACCTGTTCACCGTGGGTTTCTCTGGTCTGCCAAATGTCCGATCACGGGTCACGAGGTTTCTCTTTTTGGGATTTCGCACAAGTCAACGCTGGGCATTTCTAGACTGGACGCTTGTGGTTGGGGTTTTTGGGACCTGTTTTCCCCTCTTGTCAGAGAGAAATACAATAGTGCTCAATCTTTATATGTAGAAGTCGACGTAACAACTATGACTCCCGCAGAGTCGCAAGCGGCTGAGGCGATCCTAAAACCATTTTCAGAAGCTTGGGAAAATTTAAAATTTCTTGATGAAAGGATTCAAAGACTTCGTAAAATGTGGGATCCATCTCTACCTTTAGATTTTGCACTTACGGTGGCAGCTCATAAAAGAGGAAAAAATGTTATTCCTTTAGAGACCATTGAAATGCAGATAGCAATTTATAAACAGATTTGCAGAGATCTTACTCTCCCCCTTAATGGGGAGGAAGCTCTAGACACTATTGATAGCGTTCAGTCAGGAAATTTAGAGCAACTTCAGGCTTTAGTAGATGAAAAAGGAGGAAAAGTTCCTTTTATGGGGGTTAGAAATACATATTTCGCTCTTAAGATTAAAAGGGCTTTAAGAACAGGTGAAGAGGCAATGTTCGCTATTGGAGCGGCGCACTTTGTAGGGGAGCACAATGTATTAGAAATACTTTCCAGGCAAGGTGTCAAGATTTCACGGATTGATTTGCCATAAGCAAAAACACCGCCCCAACCTTACGTTCTTGTAGCGGCCCGCTCTCCGATTTAAATACCACATGCATCGCCGCACATACTTATTGCAATTTCGAGTACTCAAGGGCTAAAGTGTTTATTTACACCTCTTCTTGTTCAAAAATCGGATTTCACGCTTCGAGAAGCAGCCTCGGGATTCGATCGATCAAAAACGTGCCCATATTGTAATATTGGCCAGTTTTTGATCGTCGAATCGCGAGAGCTTCCTCTTAAGCGTCAAACCGTTTTTTGAACAAGAAAAGGTATAGCTCTAAACATTATGGGTATCTCATGACAATCCAATCATATTTTACTGATCTATCTCGTCTTATATCGAGGAAAATCGCTCGGTTTAAAGGGGTCTTTTCTAGTGATATTGGCATAGACCTTGGTACAGCAAACACTCTTGTATATGTTCGTGGAAGGGGTGTTGTGCTTGCAGAGCCCTCTGTTGTTGCTGTGGATCCTCTGACAAATGAAGTTTTGGCAGTAGGCCATAGGGCAAAAGCCATGTTAGGAAAAACACCGAGGAAGATTCATGCGGTTCGTCCGATGAAAGATGGTGTTATTGCTGACTTTGAAATTGCCGAGGGGATGATTAAGGCGCTGCTCCGGCGCGTCACTCCAGCAAGAAGTTTATTTAGGCCCAGAATTCTTATCGCAGTCCCTTCAGGCATCACAGGGGTTGAAAAAAGAGCTGTTGAAGACTCTGCCCTTCACGCCGGTGCTCAAGAGGTTCTTTTGATTGAAGAGCCTATGGCAGCGGCAATTGGTGTGGATCTGCCCGTGCACGAGCCATCGGCGAGCATGATTATCGATATTGGCGGCGGTACAACGGAAATTGCAATTATCTCTCTTGGCGGCATTGTCGAGTCAATGTCAGTTCGTATTGCTGGGGACGAGTTTGATGAAAGCATCATGAACTATATGCGGCGAACATATAACCTCATGGTGGGCCCGCGTACAGCTGAAGATATTAAGATTGCTATTGGCTCTGCCTATCCTCTTGGCGAACATGAGCTTGAGATGGAAGTTAAGGGGCGAGATCAAGTGTCTGGCCTTCCCGTCACGAGAGGCATTAATTCCGTTGAGATTCGAGAGTGTTTAAGCGAACCTATCCAACAAGTTATCGATGCAGTTAAACTCACCCTTGAGAAATGTCCTCCAGAGCTTGCTGCGGACCTTGTCGAACGAGGCATGGTGATTGCAGGCGGCGGTGCTCTGATACGCGGACTGGATAAGGCACTCAACAAAGAAACAGGAATCCCAGTCATCATTGCTCCCAATCCCCTCTTGGCTGTGTGCTTAGGCACAGGTAAAGCCCTTGAGTATCTGGATAAATTTAAGAGGAGACGCGGGTTAATTGGTTCGATATAGGAGTACACATGCCAATAGACCCATTTCGTCATCAAACCTCACCCGCCAAGGAGAGTTCATTTCCTTGGGTTCTTGTGATTAGCCTCGCATTGAATGTTGCGTTCATCTCCTACACCATTTTTCAGTGGCAGGATGGGACACTTTGGCTTGAAGTAGAGTCACAAAAAACACCGGCACTTTTGCCGCCAGTTGAAGATGCAACGCTTGAAGATGAGATAGCAAAGCTTGCAACCAAAAAAGATGAAGAACTGCTTTCTGACCTTGATGATGCCACGCCTGCAGCAAATGGGTACAGAACCCAAGAGCTTGCTTTAGCGCTTCTTCGCTCCCGTGGGTATCAGGTGGAAGATCCTCTGCGCCCTTTGAGAGCATGGCCGCAAGCACTCACCCCCTTTTCTTACCACACGCCTGATGGTACATCAATCACCATATACCTTTTCTCTACCTTGTCTCCCGCTGACATTCATGCTGTGCGCACCTATATCGAACAAACTCCGGTTCCCTTTACGTCAGAAAAGATCGTGGAACGCCTGTCAACCCAAGAAGACATAACTCTTCTTAAAGCTGCGCTCATTCGCACAGATGAGTGGGCCACAGTCCGCACACTGTTTCCTTCCGGCTCAGAAGATGATTTAGTTGCGCTTTGCAAGGAAATTGGCCCGACAGGCTTTACTGAACTCGTAACAAAGAAAGACCCTTCAGCTCTTTTCTCTCAGCATCCATCAAAGATGGTTGCTGATTTCCTTGTAGCCGCGCAGCCAGATGTGCTTCTCAAGGCTCCCGACCCCTTCCTTATCGCCCTTCTTCCGCTCCTTAACCCAAAATCTGAAAATACCGTCCGGTTTGCTCTCTCGCTTCTTAAAGAACAAAGAAAACCCCCTGTCTGGCAAGCCGCTCAGGCGGTTCTTGCTCTCTCTACAAATAACCCATCCCTTGCCACACTATCCCGTGAAGAGCTTTTTGCGCGCATAACACCTCAAAAACCAAAAACTCCGCCGCCGCCCCCTCCTCAACCTGAGAAAAAGCCTTCGCCCCCTCCTTCTTCAACTCCCTCGCGCATTGCTGCGCGCCAGCTGCGGCCCTATCGCACCTACATCGTGAAAAAGGGAGATACCCTGTGGTCCATTGCCAAACGATTTAATGTAGATGTAGATAAGCTCAAGTACCTCAATCATCTTAAGGGCACGGAGCTTGCCCAGGGAAAAGAACTGCGCATTCCACATTAGAAGTGTTGACAAAATTTGAGGTCCGGATAATCCAGGGTTGAACTTTGAATTGTCCGGGTTTTATGTATTATAGAAAGGATTAGATCCGCATCTCTACTACTTTAGAGATGCTCATGGACATGAAGTAGACCTTATTTTTCAATTTTTCTCAAATGGTTCAGGTAGACGAGGCAATTAGAGTTGCTTTTGGGCCGTCTTAGCTTAGCTGGATAACCCTGTTGACAAGAGCCGTAAAGGCTTTTTCTCTTATTTCCACTTCCGCTTGCATCTTTTTCAGGAAATATTCCACGGAAATTTCATCTTCGCTCAACTGCGTATCTTCGCAAGTCATAGATGGAAGAGTGCCTAGTTGAAGGTTTTGTACCTCTGGAGCGAAAAATTTGACTACCAGCTCATCATGTGATGTCAGAGGAGGGATCAAGGCGTATATGTCAGCTGGATCGCCATAGCATGATTTCAGAAATGCTCCGGGTGTACGTACATACACTTGAAATTTATCTAATTGTTCTTGAATTTTAGCTATCTGT
>PMZB01000262.1 GCA_003170575.1 Chlamydiia bacterium
GCAAATTTCATGATTAATGGATCACGCACCCTATTTATTGATTCATTTAACAAATTTATCAAAAGAAGACTTGGCGAATCGCTCGAGTTGATCACTGACCCTGCACTACAAAGGTCCATTACAAAAGAAATGCAGCAGTTAATTCTCTCTATACCAAGTCCCGATCCCTCTTGGCGAATACAAACTCCCGAAATAGATGTCGCTAAAGCAAAGTTGCTCGAATTATGTCAAGCAAGAATAAAAAAAGGAACATGATTCATGTTAAAAATTGCGCCATGTAAGGAGATATTTTATGGCTCTTAGTGTGCAAGGCTCTTCTACTCAAGTAGCCTTGTTGGATCAACACTCTTTGGGAAAAGAGTTAATTACTGCTGTCGCACGATCTGGGAAAGAACTTGCTGTTGCTGGACAAAAGACTGTGGCAACTTTCAATGGTTTCAAGGAAGCTATGGAAGCTCGGTGTGTTGCCTTGGAACAAACGAATCGAACGTTGACTCAGAGGATTGCTGCGTTAGAAGGTGAACAGCGCGAAAAGGCATCTGTGCTCGATAAACAGCTGGCAAATGGTTTGCAAAGAGAACAAGCTGCCAGACAAGAAGCAGAAGCCCTTCGGAAAGAAAAATGTGAGGCTGAGCAAAAACTTACAGAGCAAAAGGCTGCAGCTTTTGCCGCGCAGGCAAAAGCTCAACTAGCTGAAAGTGAGAAGCAAGCGAGTGAAGCAAGGGCGCTAGCTGCAGAGCGGGATGCGGCAGTTTCGAGGCAAGAAATTGCAGCGGTTCGAGCAGAGGCTGTGCAGAAAGAAGCTGCTGCCGCAGCGGAGAAAAATGCAGCCGTGGCAGCGGCTACCGAAACGGGTCAGGCACAGGTTGCTTCCGAGGGACAAAAAACAGCGGAGGCTTTGCAGCAGAAAGCAGAGGGTGCACAAAAAATAGCTGCCTTGGAATTATGGCGTAAAGATACTGAAACCATGGTTGTTCAATTCGGAGAAATTGGACATGAATGGCAATTCAGATGTGTTGATACAATAGACGGTCCTGGAGGGGCAAATTTCATGATTAATGGATCACGCACCCTATTTATTGATTCATTTAACAAATTTATCAAAAGAAGACTTGGCGAATCGCTCGAGTTGATCACTGACCCTGCACTACAAAGGTCCATTACAAAAGAAATGCAGCAGTTAATTCTCTCTATACCAAGTCCCGATCCCTCTTGGCGAATACAAACTCCCGAAATAGATGTCGCTAAAGCAAAGTTGCTCGAATTATGTAAAGCCAGAATAGCGAGAGGACTATAGTTCATGTTAAGAATTGCACCACAGCCAGCGCCAACACGTGTATATACAATTGATGATCTGCCCCCAGAAACCGCTGGAGCTACTCCACAACCAAGCATTCATATATGGGGAGCAGGCACTCGTTTAAATGAAGGGATGGGCCTTCGTCCTGCTCAGGCTTTGCCAAGTGAAAGAGAGAGGGAGATTCATGATTTTCTTGCAGGTGCAATAGCGGCTGGAGGAGAGCTAAAAATCCAGGAACTTATAGAACAGATGGCAAAGGAATCTCTTCCTGAAGGGATTCGGGCAGAACTTCAGGCATGGGTCCGGCAATTCAAAGAGATATCTCAAGAGGAAGAGAGGTTGATCGCCTTGGGGCTGCTCTGTATTCTCTTAGAGTCTCACGTTCATGAAGACCATCCTCTTGAAGTGAAAGATGCACTGTTTAGATGGGTAGATCTAAGCAGAGAAATTTTGCAAGGAATGCTGCCAGAAAATGAGTCGGTGGAAGGCTTTATTGTTCAGTGCGAAAATAGCTTGAGCAGAAAAAAACTGCTTCAAGAGAAGCAGGTACTTGCCAAATTAGTCATTCGAGTACAGAAGGAGATGCTCCCTTTGATTGCAGAGATGATAGATACCCGCATTGAACAAGCATGTGCGTCTTTACAAAAGCGAATGCAGACCCTGCAAAATGTTCGAAGAGCAACGCACCAAATCGTACGGGCAGAAGCTGATGCCCTGGCACAAGAAGTGAATCAATTAAGACAGAGGATTACAATCCATGTGCAAAGGATTGCGGAACTAGGGAGTGAAGATGCTATTAATAATTTGGATTTTAATGCCCTTTTAGCTCAATGTGAAGCAATTATTGGAGAAGTATGACCACTTCAGGAGATATAAGGTTTTTGAAGTTTGTGCGTGATGGTGGAGATCCAGAAGCTGAGTTCCAAAAAGCTTGGGCTAAGACTGAGGAAGCTCTTGATGCACAATTTAACCAAATGGCAAAAGAATTAATTGATAGGCAAGGCGGTGTGGAAGGCCCGGCAAAAGCACTTCTTGATCGTGTGGTTAATTTGAATGTTGTTAAGCCAGCCAAAGATGATGTTGATGAGTTGCAAAAACGCGTTAACGAACTACAAGGAATTCAAAAAGATATGCAGACGACGTTGGTTGCAAAAGAACAAGAATTACATGAGCAACGTCGAGAGGTACAGGCTTTAAATGATACAGTAAGAACTATGGGTCAGAGTGTGGAAGCTGTTCCTCCGCCGAGCCATGAATCTTTAGTAAAATTAAGTGAATTTGGAATTAAACTCATAGGGGGGAAAAAATGATCAGTGCAGCTCAAGCGTCAGGTGTTTTAGTTCAGGAACTCCCCCCTGCTCTAATGGAGCAACCCGTTCCTGCATACTTGCGTGAAGGGATTGTGCGCAGACAGCTTGGTGAGATCCAGAACCAGATCACGCAATCAGGCCTTACTGATGAGATGACGTTGCAAATCGAGGATTGGAGTGTGCGCTTCAAAAAAGATCTTGATCTTCGTGGCAATGAAGAAGAATCCTGTCAACTCTATATCGCAGAATTGCAAAAGATGCTTATCGATCCTTTTTCACATGCGCCATTGGATGCGGGCTCACTTTTAGGCAGTGATGGACATACGTATGGCCAAATGTCGCTCGATGTGTATCGGCTCAGATTTCCTCTTCCGTATCGAAATCGTTCTCCATTAGATATGAAAAATCCAGCTCCGCTGGAAGTAGCCGCACATCCAGTTGTTCAGCATATGATTGGTTGGTTAGAGAGCCATAATGCCCTTCTCTATTCCCCAGAGCTCGAAAAAATTTATCACCGATTACAGCCCCAGGCGCAAAAAATGGATAGAGCTGCTCGTATAGAGCGCATTCGTGCAAGGCGCGCTGCTTCAATTCAAAAAGAGGCAGAAGAAAGAAATGCGCAAGTCCTAGCGTTTGAAAAAGAGACCGATGTGCGGTTCCAGGCTTTGGAACAACAAGTCGAGCAAAAGCTGAAGGAGCTTGATGTGCGTTTTGGAGCAGTCCAAAAGAGGCTTGATGACCAAGCCGCACAAGATCAGAAAGACGTTGAAAAAGTGGGTGCTGGAATTGAAAAGAGTGCAGAGCCACTACATGGTGCACAGGCAGCATTGAATGCAGTAGCTCAAAATGAGGGGCTAGCGCTCGAGCATTTGAGGACACGCGTTGAAAAGCTCCTGCGCGCTGGGTTTGATCCTATTGCAGACCGAATCAAGACGTTCGAAAATGGAGGGGCAGCGGAAATTAAACAAGCTGCCGATGCAGATCAAAAAATCTTAACCGGATTTAAGGATGAAGTTGGACAAATTCGAAAGACGATTAATGGATTACAAACGCAGAACCTTGAGCTAGAGACGGCACAAAGCAACGTAGGCGGGCAGATTAATGATGCGAGGCGGCAGCGAGCAACCTTGCAACAGTCGGTCAATGAATTACGGATAGCTATTGAGCAGAAGAAGGAAAGAGATCACCAAAGTCTTTGGCAAAGTGTTGCGCTCGTCGGAGTTGGTATTTTAGCCACGTGGGCAGCGTGTTCTCTCTTGGCGCCTAGTTCAGCCCGAGTTCTTGTGACACCCACTTCGCAACAGGGAGTTCGTTTTACAGCTTTTTATAAATTTTAAGAAATCTTACAGAAATAAGGAGACAGTATGGGTG
>PMZB01000168.1 GCA_003170575.1 Chlamydiia bacterium
AACTTAAGCTATAGTAAAAAATTTTTGTAAATGATAAGATGAAAAAAAGGGCTAGATGGTCTCGACTGAAACTCTAAAACGATGTATCATTAGCAGGATTTTTAGTATTATATAAAATTATTTTTCGGACCGCTATGAATGAAGGAAAAAAGCCAGAACAGAAAAGGACGTTAAGTCAAACGCTCTTTTTCGTGATTTTGGGTTCACTTTTTTTGCTGATGCTTTTTCACGATCTGCTTGTTGTGAAGACAGCGAAAGTCTATTTCAGTTATCAACTGGAACATCTGGTTAATTTAGATCTTTTGCAACCTGAAGAATCGAGAAAGACTGCCACATTAGGCAACCTTGTCTCTTTTTCAGGCAAGTTTCGGGATGCAAAGACAGAAGTTGGAAGGCAACGATTTCGGTTCCTAGAGCTTATTGAAGAGAAGAATCAACTCTCGCGTGGGATTTCTCTCCTTGAGGAGGAAATGCAAGATGGGCGCAAAAAAGTTATCAATGCGGCGACCCTATTTCTAGGTGTGTCTGGGATCAAAATTCCACTAAATGGATATGCTGTTTTCAGCGAGTTTTTTGATACTCCAGACAGGCAAAATCATATCATTATTCGAGAGGTCCCGGATCTAGCAAACCCAACCTTTCTTGCACTCAAACAGTCGTATGATCAGACCAAGCCTGGAGAAAATCTCGAGTACTACTTGCGGCCCTTAGGGGATATTGTTGCGAGCCTTCGCTCTCCCTTGCTTGGAATCGGCAATGACTCAATGAAAAAATCGTTGAGAGAACTTGATACTGCTATTCAGCAGGCTCTTGTCACAGGAACTCCGGAACAAACCTCTATACAGACGGAGCAAAAAGCGTTTTCTACCATTTCTTCTATCATCACACAACTAGATCAAGTTGAAGATCATACCCGCCTCAAAGTACTTCGCTGCACACGTGACTATGCAAAATGGCTTGACCAGTATGGCCAGCTTACCAAAAAACTCGAAGAAACGAATCTGCGGCTTGAAAGAGCGATGCAGCCTGTTGCTGACCAAGTGTGGTTCTTTAACAATGAAGAGATTTCATCAGGTCAACTCGCAAAAGAGAATCCTGAGGTCTATCATCAATGGTTTGTGGGGTCAAAAGAAGAGTGGAATCAATTTGATGCGAATAAAGATGCATCATTTAAGGCTCCAGATCAGCCCCTGAATAAGGTTTTAGAAAGAACCTTTAAGAGTGAAGAGCTTCCGGCAAACTACATTGGATATATCTTCAGCCTTGCGCCCTTGCTTCTGATTCTTTTTCTCCTCTATATGGCATTTTCTCGGCAAGTAAAGGGCATGGGTGGAAACCCTATGGACTTTAACCGATCTCCAGCCCGCCTTTATCCTAAGGGAAGCAATCCTATTACCTTCAAAGATGTTGCTGGAATTGATGATGCTCTAGAAGAGCTTCAAGAGATTGTCGAGTTTCTTAAAGCTCCTGGGAAATTTACATCGCTTGGCGGAAAAATTCCTAAAGGAGTTCTCTGCATAGGCCCGCCAGGGACAGGAAAGACGCTGATTGCGCGAGCGGTAGCAGGGGAGGCAGATTGCCCCTTCTTTTCTATCTCAGGATCTGATTTTGTCGAGATGTTCGTTGGCGTGGGCGCTAGCCGCATCAGAAAGATGTTTGAAGAAGCCAAGCGCAATTCTCCCTGTATTATTTTCATTGATGAAATCGACGCTGTTGGCCGGCATAGAGGTGCTGGAATTGGCGGGGGGCATGATGAGCGCGAGCAGACGCTCAATCAGCTTCTTGTGGAGATGGATGGGTTTGACCCCAATGAAGGGATTATCATTATTGCAGCTACAAACCGTCCTGATGTACTTGATAGGGCCCTTTTGCGCCCTGGCCGGTTTGATAGACAGGTTATTATCTCGCTTCCAGATATTAAGGGCAGATTTGAGATCCTCAAAGTGCATGCGCGCACCATTAAGATGGACGATTCTGCGGATCTTATGATTCTTGCCAAAAGTACACCAGGCTCCTCTGGAGCAGATCTAAGCAACATGTTGAACGAAGCAGCACTTCTTGCCGCCAGAAAGGAGAGGGTGGCAGTCACCATGCAGGAGATATATGAAGCGCGTGACAAAGTCCTGTATGGAAAAGAGAGAAAAAATCTGGAGCTTGATCTCCAAGAAAAAACCTCTACAGCCTATCATGAGTCTGGCCATGCCATACTTGCCTCGCTTATGGAGCATGCTGATCCAATAGATAAGGTAACTATTATTCCCCGAGGGTTTTCCCTGGGCGCCACTCAATTTCTCCCGAAAAAGAACCGCGTGACGTATTGGAGAAAAGAGCTTTTGGATCAACTAACAGTCTCAATGGGGGGAAGGGCAGCGGAAGAGATCTTCTTGCAGGATGTGTCTAACGGGGCAAAACAGGATATTGAGCGAGCCACGCAGCTTGCCCGGAGCATGGTATGTGAATGGGGTATGAGTGAAGCGCTTGGAACTGTTACCTATGATGAGCGCTCAGAAAACGGCGGTTATCTTGGTGCTATTGGATACAGAGAAAAGATGTACTCTGACGTTACAGCCCAAGCAATCGATCAAGAAGTTCGGCACCTCTTGGATGAAGCCTACGCACGCGCCAAGAAACTCATTTCCGAGCATAAACAAGTTATCGAGCTTATGAAGGATATGCTGCTCGAATTTGAGACGCTCGATGCAGAAGACATCCAAAGTATTGTCAAGGGCGCCTGGAATGTTGAGGAAAAAAGAACCAAGCAAATAGCCATTCTGGAAAAAAGCAAAAAAGTGCCTCCACCACCTCCCAAGGAAGCTCTTGAGGGAACTCCCACTTCTTCACCTGCACCAGCATAGAAGGTGGCTTATGAATTTTATTACTCTTCAGGATTGTCTTTCACGTAATGCACAACTTTTAGGTAAAGACTATAGTCAGCTTGGAACGCGCGTGAAATCGGGGTGGTTTCATCGAAAAGTTTTTCTTTCATTTGACTCCCAAAAGGGGTGGAGTGTAGTAAAACTTGGTTGGACTCAACTCTTTCTTCGAAAATTCTTAGGGTTTTATAAAAACACAAACTTAACCACCATTTTTCGAGCTTTGAAACATTCTACGGAGCAAAATACTGCTTTGGAAGAGCGGATCAATACACTTCTCTTCAGTCCAAAAAAAATCTTTTCTTCTTGGAGTAATGTCGAAAGTAGTAGCAAAGCGGATCTATTTCTTTTCCCAGAATGGCATGCCAATAAAGAATATCGAAAAACGATGAATCGATATATCAATGAACATTATCGAGAAGGTGACATTGTTTTAGTGGAAGGGATCCCTGCAGGAACTGCGGAGCGGAATCAGCAAGTGGAGTATTTGAAAGAGGGCATTCCAGTTTATGGATGGGAACCACAAAATTTTAAAGAACTGATTGCTGGATCTAGTGTACAGAAATTACAAGAAATGCTCAAAGAAATGAAAGCCTTTCCCTCTAAATTTATGCCTATGGCATATGATTTTGAGGCAATTGGCTCTCACCTGGACGTGGTTATCTCGGAATTTCAAAAACTTGCTGCATATTTTGATCCTAAAATGCCTCCTGCAAAAATTGAAGCTGAAATTAAAAGATGCTATGAGGGAAGTAAAACTAAAGATAATCCGCGCGAAGTCTTTCAGGTAGTTATTGTGCTCTTACTCAAGAAGCTTGAAGACAAGCAGGAGAAGGCATTTTTAGATCATGAAACTCCTGATGAAATAGAAAAGGTTATTAAAAATGTCCGTCAGCGGAACCTTTCGTTAGTGACTGAAATTCAAAGGTATCATGCTCAAGGCAAACGGGTGTTTGTTATCGCAGGTGCGGCCCATTTTTTACACTGGCCTTTCTCTGTATCCTCTTCTGCTCTTAAGGAAATCCACGCATGTCTTCGTGAGCACAAATTTGTGATGTGTGCTGAAAAAAACATGAGGACCAGCTTGGTAATGTTATTCAACAGGCAGTTCTTTTCTCATTTAAAAAAGGTAGAGCCTTGAGGGGTTGTACAGGAATAACTTTTTACAGATCTTGTGGGAAAAATCGTCAAGATCTGAACCGTTTTTCTCCTCTACAACTGTAAAAGTATTCCTGTACGATCCCTAAGGCAAATGCCTCCTGAGGTCTACCTCAGCTTATGAGCAGTTGTCAATTACTCAGATCGTGCATGCTGCCGTGCTTTGTGAAGAAGCGCTTTGTGGGAAAGCTTGAGCTGTCCGCGTTCATTGATATCTGAGACAAGCACTTCGAACGCATCGCCTATATTGATATTTCTTTCTTTCACAAAAGAATTGATGTCTTCGATTCGTGAGGTATCAATCTCTGAGATATGGCAGAGGCCTTCTTTCCCTGGAAGAATCTCAACGAAAAATCCGAAGGGGACAATAGAAGTGATTTTGCCATCATAGACTTTTCCAATTTCAGCTTCTGCTGTAAGGCCGAAGATGATTTCCTTTGCCCGCTCAAGGCCTTCTGGGGAATTTGAAGAAAGACTGACAAGTCCTGAATCGTCAATATTGATCTCCACGCCTGTTTCCTCAACGATAGCGCGGATTTGTTTGCCTCCTGGGCCGATCACAGTGCCAATTTTACTTGGCTTTACTTGCATGGTCTCAATACGCGGCGCATAAATAGACATTGGTTTTGGTGAAGGACAGGTTTCGAGCATTTTCTTCAGAATATGGATTCTGCCTTGCTTAGCCTGGGCAAGGGCTTTTTTCATGATCTCAAGAGTGATGCCTTCAACTTTGATGTCCATTTGGAAGGCAGTGATCCCGTTTTCATCTCCAGTAACCTTGAAATCCATGTCTCCAAGCGCATCTTCCACGCCCAAAATGTCAGAAAGAATAAGGCACTTATCTTTCTCAAGGAGCAGTCCCATAGCAATGCCTGACACAGGCCGTTTTATAGGAACCCCGGCTTCCATCATGGCAAGGCATCCACCGCACACAGAGGCCATAGAGGAAGAACCATTTGATTCTGTGATATTTGACTCAAGTCGAATGGTGTAGGGAAAAGCTGTTTTGTCTGGAAGTGTTGCAAGGAGCGCTCGTTCGGCAAGTTTACCGTGACCCACTTCACGACGGCCAGGAGATCCGATGCGTCCCACTTCTCCCACAGAAAATGGCGGGAAAAAGTACTGCATGTAGAACCGTAGAGTTCCTTCTTCTTCTAGGTTTTCATACCGTTGAGCCATCTGTTCTCCGCCTAGCACGCACACAGCAATAGACTGGGTTTCTCCTCGGGTGAACAAAGAAGAGCCGTGAGCACGAGGCAAAAGGCCCTGTTCGATGAAAATAGGACGAATGTCAGTCGGACTTCTGCCATCCCATCTGGTATTTGTCGAGAAGATAAAGTTTCTCATGAACGTTGAAGAGGCCGTTTCCAAGGCGCGCTTCACCTCAAGTGCAGTAAAGTGAGGTGTTACTTCTTCATTTGTGAGTTCTTCAATTATTTTGCCTTTGCCTAAGGAGATCTCTTTATCTCTTTGAAGTTTGTTCGGGATTTTCGATGCATTTTGCAGAATTGGGTCGAACTTTTGCGTGACAAGCTCAAGTAGTGCAGGATCGTGTGTTTTAATTGTGTCGACTTTCTTTTCCTTGCCAAGTTCTTTTTGCCAAAGACTAAGTGTATGGCAGATCTTTTGGATTGCTTGGTGGCCTACTGATATGGCTTCGAGTACTTGCTCTTCTGTGAGAAACTTACAACTGCCTTCGATCATTAAGACCGCATCTTCGGTTCCAGCAAGCACCAGGTCAAGAGAAGAGGACTTTTGCTCTTCGATGGTTGGGTTGACAAGAAACTGGTCATTTACGAGTCCAACCCGCACAGCGCCAAGAGGCTTGATCAGAGGAATGTCAGAAAGACAAAGAGCTGCCGAGGCTGCGCAGATCGCAAGTACGTCAGGGCTATTTGTGTTATCATAGGAATAAACATAGGCTAGGATTTGGATGTCGTGGAAATATCCCTCTTGAATCATGGGGCGTATAGGCCGATCGATAAGGCGCGAAACAAGAGTTTCTCTCTCTACTGGGCGGCCTTCTCGCTTGATAAACCCTGACAGAGTTTTCCCTGCTCCCGAAAGCTTTTCTTGATAGTCAACGCGCAGCGGAAGAAAATCTACGTCAGGGAGTGGCTCTGGTGTTGAGCAGGCGGTAGCAAGGACCATGGTATCGCCGCACCTAACCATGACCGCGCCATTTGCCTGGCGAGCTATTTTACCTGTTTCAAAAATAATTTCTCTTCCATTGACCTGGACAGAGGTTTGGTTAGATTTCATGCTTCACTCCAAGAAGATTTGTAAAATAAGGATGTAAATGTGACAAAAAAAATGAATTGAAAAACCCCTTGACGCTTTTCTGACAAGGGGTCCGATACGAAATTACCGTCGAAGGTTAAGTTTAACAATGAGTGCCTGATAGCGTTTTGTATCTGTTGAGTTAAGGTAATCGAGCAGCCTCCGGCGTTGGCCTACCAATTTAAGGAGTGCAAGCCGCGAGTTGTGGTCTTTGGGCGTACGCTTGAGATGATCAGTCAACTCAGCAATACGTTCTGTCAAGATAGCGATCTGTACGTCTGCAGATCCTGTATCTTTTTCGTGAAGCTGAAACTTCTTCGTAATTTCTTCTTTTGTACCCTTATCGAGCGACATCAGATACTCTCCATTTCAATGGGTTATCACTCCAACCAAATGCGATAGGAATGAGCAATTCATTTTTGGGACATATGCCTAGTGCTGTTCTCCAAAAATTCCTTTCATCCTGCTATGATCTTCCCCCAGGACGCGCATTTTCGTGCCCGACAACTTGTTCAAGTTGCCGTCGCACTCCAAACGAGCATCCTGGGGAAAAATCATAACACAGGAGTGAAACGAATTTTAGGAAAACAACACTTACACAAATTTTATCACGATTGCCCTATATTAAGCAACCGAAAATTCCTTGTGAGAAACAGAAGGAGAGTAGTATCTTTTGTAGCCGAATTAGATATGTGAAGGAGTGCATGTGGAATCTGTAGATCGCAAGACGTGGGCAGGTAGGTTTTCTCTACTTACCCCTTGGTTTTTTGACATAATGAATGCGGTGAAGCGAGACTGTAAAAATGAACATCTTCGCCTTAATCCGGCTTTTGTTCGTGAGCATTTTTCTGGAATGCCTGTGCATAGGATTACGATAGATGAGATGCGAGCTGTGTATCTGCGCCTCATATTGGCAGGTAATGACCAGCTAGCCGAGTTTATTTCCAATCGCTGGCTTTTTCGAAATATGGAGTTATATAATTTCTTTGAACAAGCACTGAGCGAAGTCTCTCCCGAGTTCGAGAAGATTTCTGAATTAACAGAGGAACAAGCTGAGAAGCTTATTCGCGAATCGACTGAAAAATTTGGTTGTGAAAGTGTTTTTTGCTTTGTTGCTCTCAACGATGTTGTAATTCCTCAAGATGTATTCAATCGGCTGCAACGTGAGTCAGTTGAATCGCTCGCGAAAAGACAGAAAGCTGCAGAGGATCAAGGCGGTTCTCCAGAAGAGAGATTGCGTCAAGAAGTGGAGCGATTAAAAGATCGGCAAGAAAAGAAGATTCAAGAGATGACAAAACGGCATCAGCAAGAACTGCAGCGATTGAATGCGGAGATGGCAAAATTGAAAGAAGCTGTGTCGCAACTCAAGAAAAAGCCATCCCTAGCTGCTGTATGAATAGAGAGATGACTCTGCCTTCTCCTGATCTCTTGCAAAGCGATGATGAACGATTTATGGTCGAAGCTCTAAAGCAAGCTTGGAAAGCATTTGCAGCAGGAGAAGTGCCTGTAGGGGCAGTCATTGTTCATGACGGAAGAGTTATTGCCAGAGCTTATAACCAGGTCGAGCTTCTCCAAGACGCAACAGCGCATGCAGAGATGCTGGTTATTGGCTCTGCAGCCCAAGCTCTTTCAGGGTGGCGTCTTGAAGGATGTACCCTTTATTCTACATTAGAGCCCTGTTGTATGTGTGCTGGGGCTCTTTTTCTTTCTCGAGTTTCTCGTCTGGTTTGGGGAGCCCCGGATATTCGCCATGGGGCAAATGGAAGCTTTATCGATGTGTTTTCCCTTACTCACCCGATCCACAATGTAGAAGTCACCAAAAATGTGTTGCGTGAATGGTGTTCGCTACCTATGCAACAATTTTTTAAAAAACAAAGAAATCAGCGTTCCGATTCTATCTAAGAAAGCCTCTACACTCCCAAGCAATTGAATAGTACTCCGAAGGTGAAATCGGATGATTGCATAGGTGTAGCTTCCCACGATCATTATGCCCGTTGCGGCAAGCTTTGCCCATTCCCCATTTGTGAAGATAGGGTATAAAGTTGCGACAAGAGCTATGGAGGTATAAAGAAGAGGAGAGATAGGAAAGGCAAGCAGGAAAAAGCTTTGCCCTTTGCTATGGAGCATTGCCCAAAAAACAATGATGGAAATCGTCAGAGAACTAAAGAGTGAGCAAGAAAGAGCAGGGGAGAGGCTTGTAAAGAGAAAAAAGCTTGCTGCGCCAGTGAGGATAAGACTTGCCACAAACCAAATAAAGCTTCTTGGCCCCATAAAAGACAAAACAAAAGTGTAAATTGGGGTTACGAGGGCGTTTAGTACAACAAGGTCAAAAAACAGTGTTAGGGATGTTCCTGGATAGAGAAGAAGAAATGGGGCGGTGAAAATTTCAAAGATGGTTTTTAGTGAAGGCGAGGAAGAAAGAAGAAGGATTGTTGGAGGAGTGGATACAGTTCCAGAAAGAAAAAGGTCATACCAGAAAGCTGCCCCCACAGATAGGAGAAGGACTGTAAGCTGAAAATATCGGATGAGCGGCGGATATCCGTTCCTGCTTGAATACACAAAAAAAGCCATTTTCGAACCTGTTGATCTGTTTTAGGGAAACATTCTATCACAACAAAGAATGCCTCTTCAAACAGCTTTTTTTTGGGCTTCGCGAATCTTTGCAGCTTTTTGGGCCTCGCGAATTTTTGCAGCGCTCTCGCTAGAAGCAGTCATGAGTATTTGATCCTCATCCATGCTCCGCGCAGCTTGATAGAGTCTTCTTTCCATGCTGCTCACATGCTGTTTTAGCTTAATTACCTTAGAAATAAAACGTAGCAGGAACAGAAGGCAAGATCGAAAAAATTCTCGTGCCAATTTGTGTATTTTAGATAACTGTTTAACGTCTCCTTCGGGATAGAGAAAGTCTCTTGCTTGGCCTAGTATACCATTTATGTTTTCGTGAAAATCTTCTCTTAATTCCTCCAGATGAGCCTTATTCGCTTTTTTTGCAGCGTCTTGGGCCCTTTTTATCTCCTGTGCCTTTTCTTCCGTGCGGGGGAACAAAGTTTTAATGTTCTCTACATTCAGCACATCCTTGCTCATAGAATCCAGTTGTTGGTTTAAAAAGTCCGTCACTTTGATAGTTTTAAGAGCATCAGCCAATGTGGCTCCTGCTGAATGGGCAAGGTTTTTTCCATACCGCTTGAAAAAAAACTGCCGTATTTTGGAGCCCTCTGCAAGCCACTTCATTGCTTCATAGAGATCATCACTTAATTGTTGCTGCTCAGGAGAGTCTGAACCTGTCGTCTTTTTTCCTCTCAAAGCAAGGAATATAACATTGAAAAAAACAGTCACTATTCCAATAGCAAGGGCGCTTATTCTAGAGAACTGTTCAAGACCGTGCGAAGTAGCTTCCTGTTGAGATTGAGTGGTGAGCAATAATTTTGTTTGTTCATATCCTTTTATGAGGATCTGGTTTTTTACATCTTCATCAGTGCTTAATTCACTAAAGATTGATTGACAGAGTTGCTCCAGCCCTTTTTGTACAAGAGGCCATATGTGATCGGTTTTTGCAAAGGTTGGTACTTGGGCTGGAAGCTCTATTTCTTCTGCTCCCTTAGGAAACCCTAGATCTAAAATGAATTGGACAAGATCTTTTTGAAAGGTACCGCTTAAAAGAAAATTTCGTTGCTCAATGGTAAGAGGATTGACTTCTGCTTCTTTTCGAGCTGCCTTTTCTTTTTTCACACTATCAATTGCACCATGGAGGCTGCTTCTTATTAAATCCAAGAGAAAAGGTTGAGACTCAAGGTTTTTAAGACTACTGTATGCTTGATAAAGCCCCTTGAGAAGATTGAGTTCAATAGTTGCTTTCATCAGGGGTTTATTGTCTTGTAAAAGAGCCTTGACTAGAGTGCAGAGGGGATTTTCTTGAGGTTCATCGGTATATAGATTGTCAAAGAAAAATTCTAAAAACGGCGGGCGAAGAGAGGCGTCTCTTTCTGTTATGTGAAGAAGTTCTTCTTCAAGATAGAGAACGACAAACTGGCTCGTTGTATCAGCAAAACCCAAGGCAGCAGCAGCAGGGTTAGCGTTCACTTTTTTAAAATCTGCATCAGCCTCATCAGCGTTAACGTTCACTTTTTTAAAATCTACATCAGCCTCATCAGGGTTCTTCATCAATTTTTTAAAACTTTCTTTATAATCAGCAATCTGATTATTTATTCTACCAAGATCAGCTGTTAGATCAAAAAAAGGGGTGATAATCTCTGCAGTTCCAGCCAATACTCGCCCTATGAATCCTAATGAATTTTGTGCTTCTTCTGGGTTAGCCTTTTCTAAAGAAGCCCTTGCGTTTGCTATAGCTACTCTACAAGAGAGAAGAGAATCAGCAAGAGCGCGTTTAATCTTATCGCTAGAGCGGAGTTTTGGCGAATTTTCTTCAATTTTCTTCAATTCTAAAAGCGCCTTATTGAGAATTATCGGGCCGATAGCCTTTGCTTTTGGAGAAATATCTTTCAAATGCTCCCGGAGGCAAGAGATCGTATCTATTGCCACCTGAATAGGAGAGAGAGCAAGAGGGGCCGGTTTATAGTCTGGATTTTTTAGTTGCTCTAGCTGCTGGTCTATAAGTTTTAGCTGAAAGGTAGCTGTGCTAAGGCGAGAGAGAGGGTTAACATCAAGGGACATAAAAATTACTGCCTTTTAAGTTACTTCATTTTGCAATGGTTTGTTTTCAAAGAAGCATTTTATATTTTCTAGGGTGGTTTTTGCAATATCTTGCATTGCTTCTTGTGTAAAAAAAGCTTGGTGAGCTGAGACGAGCACGTTAGGAAATGTCATAAGTCGTGCAAGGGTATCATCATCGATAAAAGAAAAGGAGAGGTCCTTAAAAAAGAAACGATCCTCTTCTTCGTATACATCAAGCCCTGCACCGCCCACTTTTTTTGCTTTGAGAGCATCAATAAGGTCATGTGTTTGGATGAGGCCGCCTCGGCTCGTGTTGATCAGAATCACACCATCTTTCATTTTGTGAATCGAATCTTTGTTGATCATATACTGGGTTTCAGGAAGAAGAGGGCAGTGGAGAGTGATGATGTCCGATTCTTTACACAAAGTGTCAAAGTCAGTAAAGATACATTTTGTTTCAGCCGCCAAGGCTTCATTTTTACTCCGATCGTATACCAGAACACGCATCCCGAATGCACTTAACAGTCGTATTACAATTGTACCAATTTGGCCTGAGCCGACAACCCCAACGGTTTTTCCATGCATATCAAAACCTTGAAGTCCGACAAGACTGAAGTTGTTTTCCCTCGTTCTCCAATAGGCGAGATGGATTTTTCTGTTCAGGCACAAAAGAAGAGAGACTGTATATTCAGCTACTGCGTAGGGGGAATAACGAGGCACCCGGACAATTTTCATGCGCCCTTTTGTTGCAGCAAGATCTATATGGTTATACCCATTTGAACGAAGGGCAAGCAACTCTACTTTCTGATCAGCCAGGATATTCGCTAGCTCTGCATCAACTCCATCATGAACAAAAAGACATAAGACTGGGTGATTTTTTGCAAGGAGTGCTGTTTCTTTGGTCAGGCGCGGCTCAAGGTAGGTGATGTCAAAATTGTAGGCTGCATTAGCTTTTTTGAAAGAAGTCTCATCGTACGGCTTGGTGTCAAACATCGCGATTTTATTGTACATAGGGCTAACTCTTTAAAAACTTTCATTTACACCTACCTTACTTAGATTAGCTATTTACTGTCTACATGCATCGAGGAAGGCAATGAGAAAGAGGGCGAAAATTGGACTGCGAGACATACATAAACCTTAATTAATAAAATTATTTTACAAGGTTGCTCTCTAAAAGTCAATGCTTGTGGTTTAGAGAGGAGATTGAGTATACTTTACGCTTTTTGAGCTTGCGATGAGTTAATGATATGAAAGAGACAAAATTGGTTCCTCAGAATCCGATAATCTTACGTTGTCACAGGATCATGGAGGGGTTTGCCAAATCCGATGATGAAAAAGATTTTTATTTAGATCGAATCGAGGGATTTTTGGTTTATGTGGATCTTGATAAATCCCAAGAGGAGATAGATGCTCTTTTCAAGGAGATTCATGATCATCGAGAAAAGTACGTGCTTATCCCGAAGCTGACCTATTACGAGATAAAAAAGGTGATGGAGCAGTTTGTCAATGAGAAGGTGTATGATATCGACACAAAGGAAAAGTTGCTCGACATTATTCAATCAAGGGAGGCTCGGGAAAACTTCCTTGAGTTCATCTACGACCATCATTCAGAACTAGAAAAATGGCAGCAGTTTTATCAGGAACGCTTTCGTATTCGCATTATAGAGTGGCTGCGTAACAATTCTTTTGACTTTGTTTTTGAGGAAGACATTGAGCTTGCAAAAGCCATAGTGGAAAAAGTAAAGATCAATATGTTTATCCCCAAAGTGCCTAAGGATGTAATGCAGGCACGAAAGCTGTTAGCCGCTAAGGCGTCAACCTACTATTCAAGCGAGGCTTTAAACCCAAGACCCAAAAGAGGCAGACCTCCAAAGCAAGTAATCAAAGTTGAGGCCGAACCCCAGTTTGCTCAAGATATTTATGTTTCTGTTCCAAAGAGCATAAAACCTTTTCTTTTTACACCAGATTATGACTCTTCTACGATGATCTTTACCTTTTCCGGAAAATTTTCCTCAGAAGAGGATCTTCTTGCCCACCGCAGACAACAGCTAGAGACTAACCTTGACTTAAACACGTTGAGTCAAAAACTTGCTGCTCTTAAAAGCCTTTCCGCTAATTGGCAGCGAGAACAGAGTGAAACACAGTCCTTTTCAGAAGCCCTTGTGGCAGGAGCTGTTGAAACTCAGGCAACTAAGGCTGTTGAAACTCAGGCAACTAAGGCCGTTGAAACGAAGGCGACTAAGGCTGTTGAGACAAAGGCAACTAAGGCTGTTGAAACGAAGGCGACTAAGGCTGTTGAGACAAAGGCTACGAAGGCCGTTGAAACGAAGGCGACTAAGGCTGTTGAGACAAAGGCAGCTAAGGCCGTTGAAACGAAGGCGACTAAGGCTGTTGAGACAAAGGAAAAGAAGCCCCCAGCGAAAAAAACCGACCGCTTGCCTCCTCCCAAACCCCAAAAAACTAAGGCTAAGCCTAAACCTAAGCCTAAACCTAAACTTAAACCTAAACCTGCTCCGAAAAAAATTGCAGCGAAGCCAAAGAAAAAAGCGCGTAAAAGATAGTAAAGCAAAAATATTTTCAATGATTGAGGTTAAATTCCCTTTGCTGTATACCTTTTGACAGGTTTTCATGCAAAAGTTTATGAGCTTTTTAAAACAGAAGGTATTGAAGAAAATGGCGTTGTTTAAAGAAATTGAGAGCTTTTTAAAAAAGTCAATTATGATGGGACTTTGTTTTTGTCCCTTTCTAGGAGGTCAGTCTATGGCGGCAGAAGCCCCCACAAAAGATAAAATTCCTTTGATTGTTTTGATTGGAGGTCCGGGATCTGGAAAAGGAACTTTGGCGACTTCGATTGTGAAAGATTTTGGGGTTGTCCATATATCTACAGGGGATATGTTCCGTTATCACATTAAGAATGAGACCCCTATTGGAAAAAAGGCAAAATCCTTTATTGAGGCGGGCAAGCTTGCTCCAGATGAGCTTGTGATTGATATGTTGAAAGAACGGCTCCAACAACCTGATTGTCAAAAAGGAGCGCTTCTCGATGGGTTCCCAAGGACCTTGGCTCAGGCTAAAGCCCTTGAGAGTAGTGTCAATGATAAATACAACCTGGTTGTTCTTTATCTGGACGTATCAGATGCTACTATTATGCAACGGCTTGCAGGACGCAGATACTGTCCCAGCTGTAACGCAGTCTATAACGTGACATTTGCCCCGTCCAAAATTCCAAATATCTGTGACGTGTGTGGAGCTACCTTGATCGTCAGAAATGATGATAGGGAAGAAACCGTACGAGACAGACTGAGCGTTTTCCATCAACAGAACGCGCCATTAATACCCTATTATGAAGAAAAAGGTGTTCTTACCTCAATCAATGGGGAAAAAGGTGCTGCAGCTGTTGCTGAAGAAGCCCTTCGCATTTTGCACGAAAAGCTTGGGAAATAAATTTTTGCGCATTTTTGCAAGCCTTTGGTATAGTCCGACTGTTGATCAGGATTTTGCTGGTCAACAGTTAAAATCGTAGGATAGAGTTATGAAGTCCTTAGCAAAAAGAATTTTTCTATTTTTACTTCTCAATGCAGCCATTATCCTGACAGTTTCGGTGCTGCTTAACATCTTTGATGTGAAGCCCTATTTGGCTAAGTCTGGCATAGATTACCAGGCATTATTGGTCTTTTGTCTGATTTGGGGCATGGCTGGAGCTCTTATCTCATTGTCTTTGTCGCGGCTTATGGCCAAGTGGATGATGGGTGTTGAGGTCATTGACCCAGATACAACGCAGACTGAAGAGCGGCAGCTTTTGCAGATTGTGGGGCAGCTGGTCAAGCGTTCTGGCCTTCCACGTATGCCTGAAGTGGGTATTTATGAATCTGAAGAAGTCAATGCCTTTGCAACAGGGCCTACCAAATCTCGAGCACTTGTTGCAGTATCCTCAGGACTCCTGAAGCGAATGAATTGGGTAGAAGTCGAGGGAGTGCTTGGCCATGAGATCTCTCACGTGGCAAATGGCGATATGGTGACTTTGACCCTTCTTCAAGGGGTTGTGAACGCTTTTGTTATGTTCTTTGCCCGAGTGCTTGCCTACGCTGTTACCAGGATTGGAAAGCAAAAAGAGAATACAAGTACCTCCCCCTTCCTTTTCAACATCCTTGTTTTTGTCTTTGAGATCTGCTTTATGATTTTGGGGATGATGGTGATAGCTGCCTTTTCTCGATTTAGAGAGTTCCGCGCTGATGCTGGAGGGGCCCGTCTTGCAGGAGCGCCTGCAATGATTCAAGCACTTACTAAACTCCAAACCGTTTCTACCATTGAAGATCCTCGTGCGCAAAATTCCTCATTCCAAGCATTTAAGATCTCAACCAAACCAGGAATTCTTCGCCTTTTTGCTACCCATCCTCCACTAGAAGATCGAATTGCCCGCCTTCAAGGCCAGAAAGTGTAAGCGCTTTTTTTCTAACGGCTCTTCTCAACCATGAGAAGAGCTTCTTTCCAAGGTTACAAGCTCACCTTTTCAGTAAAAAAACTTTATTATAAAAGAATTCTTTTGTAATGATGAGGAAAACGCGGAGGTAAGTTGTATGAATATAGGAGCAAGTTTTCTTGATACCGTAGGAAAAATTCTGGACTATGTGCCTTTTGTGAGTACGGGGAAGGGCATTGTAAAGCTGGTACAACAGGTCTATCAAAAGATAATAGGTAAGGTTGCAATGGAGGAGCCGTTTCCAATAGGCGAGCATAAGTGGTCATTGGAACGAATATTGGTGCGAAGAGAAGGAAATACATCTCGAAATATAACTGTGTGCGTTCCTGTTATCGGGAACATTGCTGTGGGGATAGTTGATGTCAAAAACTATCTGAAGATAAAAAATCTTATAGGAAAGCCAGATGGACATGGAAGATTAAGGGCCAAGGAGGATGATCTTAAAAAAGCTGTAGAACTGGGAAGTGGTAGAGCAGCGGTAGAGTTGGCCACTAGAGTGATGATAAGGTTGGCTTTTCGACCTAATGACATAGACTTAAAAAAGGAAATATATGAATGGAGTAAGAAAGGAGCTGAGTTGGGTGATGCTCAGGCCAAGACTCTTCTTGGACTATGTTATTGCAATGGAATAGGGATCCAAGAGGACACTCTGCAAGCGTTTAAGTTATGGAAGGAGAGTGCCGACAGAGGTGAAACACAGGCGATGATGTACATGGGTCTCTGTTTTGAAAAAGGAATAGGCGTAGACCATCTGGATTATAAAATGGCCTTTGACTGGTACGAGAAGAGCGCTAAAGGGGGAAACCTAGTGGGAATGGTGAGAGTAGGCGATTGTTATTCCGACGGAATAGGGGTAGACCCGAATGATGATAAGGCTTTTGAGTGGTGTAAGAAGAGTGCTGATCAGGGAAATACAGAAGGAATGCGATATGTAGCTAATTTTTACGAAGTCGGCATCGGAAGGGAAAAGAATCTGGATAAGGCTCGTGAATTGTATGAGAAGGCGGCGGCACTTGGAGATGAAGAGGCGGGAAGCTGGATTATGTCGCATCCTCAAATCAAAGAGCACAATGAGAATGCTTCAACAGTATGAAGTAGGTCGCCTTCCAGAAAAATAACTTATTTTGCTACTTCTTGCGTTGCTCGTGTAGCGCGGATGCCGGTGTTGGCTTCAACTGCGTTGATGATATCGTGGTAGATTTCCTCATATTTGCGTTCCCCACAGATATCTATGAGAATCCTGTCTTTCCGATACTTTGAGAGGAGCGAGGCGAGTTGGGAGTAATAATTTTGCACACGGGCTTTGATTACTTCCGGTGAGTCGTCAAGCCTTCTATGTAATGGCTCAAGGCATATATCACAGTAGCCTTTGTGTTTAGCAGGGGATGTGGGTTCGACATACACCTTGCCGCAGGTTCTGCACACCATCCGATGTTCTGATCGCTCTACAAGATAGTCGTCGCTTGCATTAATGCTTATCACAAGGAACTGAAAATAGGGGGAGAGTTGTTCCTTCATTGCTTCATAATATTCAATAGACTGAGGAAAGTCCTCAAACAAAGCGCCTCTGAGGCAATCAGGTTGGGAAAGCCGTTCATATAAAATAGCAAGAGAAAGTTCGTTGGGAAGCTCTATTCCTTTGAACAGATAGTCTCTTGCTTTTTGACCAAAAGGCGTCTCTTCAAGGATATGATTGGAAATAAGGGGTGCTAATGAGATGTCAGGAAAAGCAAAATCCTGACGTAACCGCACAGCAAAACCAGCACGCCCTGATCCTCGAGCGCCATAGAGAAAAATGAGGTATGGCTTTGAGACAACTTCTGCATCATTTGAGTAAGCAATTTGCGCACAGCTAGTCGCAAGCGCAAGAGTAAGGCCGAAAACAAATCGCATACAACGCCTCTTTTGAAAAAGGGGTGTTTCCACCTCTATCTTCATCTCTGAAACAGGTTCAAGAAGCAATCCTTTATTACCACAACTGGCTTTTTTAGGGACAAAGAATAATAAGTTAAACGATTCTTGTCTGGCTAAGACCGTTGAGATGTTGACGACCGTGACTTTCGTATTTTAGCTTTTTTACGAATGAGGAAGGATCGTCAACAGATCAATGTCCGAGCAGCAAGACAAAAATCGGTTAAGTTATTTTTCTTTGTCCCTAAAGTCGTACCAAAAACATATGTGGCACCAATTGCGGAAGAAATGTTAACAGGATCAGTGGATTCGATGTAAGGGGGTAATAATGTTTGAGAAAGAAAGATGGCTCATGGTGGAGGACCAGATACATGCTAGAGGCGTAACAAATCCAGAGGTACTTGTCGCCATGAAGGATGTTCCACGACACTTGTTTGTCCCGGATGAACTTATGGAGGAAGCCTATGAGGATCATCCTGTGCACATCGGATTTGGGCAAACGATCAGTCAGCCATATATCGTCGCACTGATGTTGGAATTAGCAGAACCAGGGCCTGCAAAAAAGCTTCTTGAAATAGGCTCTGGAAGCGGATATCTTGTTGCGGTGGCATCCAAACTTTTTAAAAGTGTGGTCGGAGTTGAGCGAATTGAGGGATTGTGCGACCAAAGCAAAATCTCCCTTCAAAATGCGGGGATTAAAAATGCGCAGATCACATGTAAAGATGGATATGAGGGACTTGAGCAGATGGGGCCCTATGATTCAATTATTGTCTCCTGTGCCTGTCCAGTTATACCAAAGGCATTAATCCAACAATTAGCCCCTCTTGGAGTTCTTGTTGCTCCAGTGGGAGATTCATTTTTTCAAGAGCTCATTATTGTTCGTAAAGAACCTGATGGCAGGCTTGCTACCTTTTCGCATTGTGGTGTCAGGTTTGTCCCTTTGATTTCCCCGCATATATCCGAACTATCAGGAAGAGGCCAAGCAGAACAAACGGAAGGCTGAGCAGCTGCCCCATGTGGATATGCCCCGTGTCAAATTCACATTGCGGGGTTTTGAGGGTCTCAAGAAGGATTCTGCTGGTGAATGTGATAACAAGATAGATGCCGGTAATTAACCCATTGGTTGCGAACCGTCCCTTCCTCCCATAGAAAACCAACGCTCCCAAGAGCGAAAAAGAAACAAGTGCTTCATAAACTTGTGTCGGATGGCGAGGAATGGCTCCTAGGCTATCTTGAGGGTTGCCAAACACAACTGCCCAAGGAACTGAAGTTTGGATGCCGATAATCTCTTGATTGAAAAAGTTTCCAATGCGGATACATCCAGCAGTAAATGCTGAACCTATTGACACTACATCCAGAAGATCCATTCCTTGTGGAAGATAAACTTCTGACCACTTCTTTCTAGAAAATAGCCAAAGACCAAGCAGCAGTCCAACTACTGCTCCATGGCTTGAAAGCCCTCCATGCCATACCTTCACAATCTCTGCGGGGTGATCAAAAAAGAATTGTGCATCATAAAAAAGCACGTGGCCGACTCTTGCGCCAATAATCATTCCAATAAATGCATAGACTGTTAATCGCTCGACAAATTTGTCGGTCACGGCCCAGGTTTCGCTCTTGTGTCCTTCTATTTCAATAGCACGACTGATAATCATGGAGCGGATAATAAGCACAGCCCCGTACACGCCGAGCGCAAAAAAAATGCTATACCAGTAAACAGGAAAGTGCAGGTAAGGAACGATAAAGGCAACGCTTTCAGGATTCCAAAAAAAATATCCAACCATATAACGGATACGTGTGAGGAGCAAAATCAGAAAAAAGATCGGAGCAGAGGGATTTGAACCCCCGACCTACAGCTCCCAAAGCTGCCGCGCTAGCCAAACTGCGCTATGCTCCGATTTGTGGGTAAACTTTAACTCGCGCAAGTATGCCAGGACAGCTCAATTTTCTTCACGAAATTTTTGCCTCGATTCGACTATAAGCTTTTTTCTTGTTGTGTAAAATTCTATTATTTGAATATAATTTCTTTACATTAACTATAACTATAATTTTGCGGAGAGAGATGTGTTAGAACATATTAAAAAAATGGATCAAGCAAAGAGTTTTATCGATACATATTATTCAGCTGTAACAAGTGACAAGCATGTATGCTGTGAGAAGGGATCCTACAGTGTATGTCAGGGAAAGGCAGAATTAAGAACAAAAGACATCTCCAGGCTTGCTTGCGAGGCATTTGAGCATAGTTCAAGAATCGGGGACTGGGTCCATCTTTACGATGCATTGGAGAGTCATGTAAACAAGCTCAATCCACCGGTAATCAAATGGTTAAGAGGCCTTCACCTTCCCTTTGTAAACTACATAAGGACCGCCGTTCTCTATCTACCTTTTACAGCTTCAGCACGTTTGCTTGCAACGATGAGAAGGATAGATAGAGTTATTACAATCCAACATCTTCAAAATACCCTTTCTTGTGAACAAGTTCTTGAAGATTTTGGTCTATTGGAAGAATGGGTCAAGAAACATCGAAATCAGTCGATACTCCGAAATGTCGTTGTTGGTTGTAATTACCTATTGGCGGAAATTCGAAATGCCACTACGTTGGACAGATTCCTTGAGATCGCGGGGGGAGCTTTAGACTGTGCTTGTACTAGAATAAGAAAAATAGAAGAGATCCTCGTAGATATTTTAAAGAAAAAGATCAAAGCAAGTTCTCAGCAAATACTAAGTTTGAATCCAGCACGTCTTTCCGTGGTCGTTGATTCAATAGAGTCCCTTGGCAAATATTTCAATGAGATAAAGCCTGAGCTTAGAGATCGAGTAAAAGAAAGGATTGCCTCAGAAAAAAGTTTGAGCGGATTGTGTGAAGTCTATGAGTCTGTTTCTAAACCACGCCTTTTCCTTTCCCGTGAGGCTGAGTTTTATAAGGATTTTTTTGTTGATACTGTAAGAGCTTTTGTTTCTTCTCAAATAAAAAATGCGATTACTGTGGAAG
>PMZB01000149.1 GCA_003170575.1 Chlamydiia bacterium
CGCGCCAAACAAAAGCCCCACATTCCTAAGCCAAGTACTGTTATCCTCATTGCAACACTACCTCTCTGAATGAAGAATTTTTTGATATATCATAACAATTTATACTATACACCAATACCTCCTTCACTTCATACTTATACCTCTTGATAGTATACATTCAAAAAAATGGTAAAGAAAGTGTTGCGATTTTTAGGAAAATCCCCTACCTGGTCATTGGCCTTTACGCAAGATGGGAAAGACCTTTTATGGGCAGCCATAAAAAACACCTCTGAGGGTCCTATACTGCATGCACATGGAAGAAGCGCGACTGCAGAGGAAGCTTTTTCCACAGTACAAGGAGCTACAAAAGACAATATCTATGTAGCCTCCGTGTTCCCTAGTGGATCAACGCTCTGCCGCTCCCTTGTACTGCCAAAACTAAAGCCAAAAGAGGTCCGAGCCGCCCTTCTAGACACATTAGATCAAACCACATCTTTAAGCGTAGGAGAGAACATTCTTGCCTACGAAACAGATCGGGCTAAAGATGGTTCTTGGGCTGTTATTTCCTACATGACAGAACACAAAAACCTGGAAGGCCATTTAGAAGCCGCTAAATCACGGCAGATAGAACCAGAGTATATCATCCCTAAGGCTGCATGCTTTGCGGCCTTTATTGCGCATTTTTCTCTAACAGGCTGGCAGTTTATCATCGATGTAGGAGAAGAAGAAACAACCTTGGTGCTTGCTTTTGAAGGAAGAGTTGTGGAAAGCACCTCTCTTGTAGGGGGAAAATCTATCCTTGACTCTATAGAAGGAGCTTCTCCTGCACAAGAGAGTTCCCTCTGTCAGCTTCTGCAGCACTTTAGAGAGATAATCATAGCCTACAAAGGAAAATATGACCTTCCAGATTCAACACCAGTGACAATTACCGGGTATCTTTCATCAAAGCTTGCGATCCCAGCAATAACTGAGGCGATAGGCTCTCCGCTTTCCCCCCTTCACACAACAGGGGACAAGGTTGACACTTCATTTCTCCACGCTGCTTCATCTGTGGGGGCTGCGTTTCTTGCTGAACCTGATCAACATAAAGGACAAGTGCCAAATTTTCGAGCTGATGCTTTCCCATTTTCTCAACCCCTTCTTCACTGGAAAAAACCTCTTATTGCACTATGCGCCTTCTCGGTCCTTCTTGCAGGGTGCTTTATATGGCATGGAAATGATCGAGCAGCAGCAATTGCTCTTTCAATGAATAAAGAGTGGAAGCGCATCACTGAAGTCGCCCACACAACTCCTGAAGGGCTGTTAAAAGCTGCGGAACGAGAAGGGGTTTTGTTTGATCCAAATGAAGCAACCTCTCCTGTCGAGCTTGTGCGCCAAGGAGACTGGTTTCTTTCAGATATGGAAAAGAGAGCTCTTTTCCCGCTCCATCCAGATATTCCTTGCGTCTCAGACTTTCTTGTCTGGTTGACTGAGCAAATTGAAGAAGCACAGAAAGCAGAAGGAGCAGACCCCATCTTCTTAGATAGCTGTCATTACATACTTGTATCCAGGCCTACCAAAAGCCATCCTAAGGAAAAATATCAGGTACGAGTAGACATGGAAGTCACAACTGCCTCTGCAGTTGGAGCAAGAGCACTTCACAATAGACTCATCTCACAAAACAAGTTTGTCGACCCTTCCACAGATGTAAAGTGGTCGAGCAATAACAATAAGTATAAAGCAAGTTTTGTGCTAAGAGACAAAACCATTTACCCAACAAAAGAGCCGTGAAAAAGAAAGAAAAAACTCCTCCAGCTAGAATTATTGCCTACGCAATTCTAGGAAGCCTTTTACTCATTTTCATCTCCTTCATGTGGATGAACTCAACGATTAACCAAGCAGAAGACGCACAACAGGAACTTCTAGCTCTTGGCGAAAAACTTTGTACAAAAACAAAAGAACAAGAGACAAATCGGCAGGTGATCAACCAGTACAGAGGGAAAGATTCATTATTTCTGCACAAGAAACTTGAGTCGCATCCTCTTTTGGCTTCAGAGGTGGAAAGGTTGAGGAATAAAGTAGCCGCAAGCGCACTTCCAGAAGATGCTATTTTCGAAAAACGGCTCCAGATATTAACCAACGGTGACAATGCCTTTTCTTTTGTTGAAAGCTCAACAGAAGTTGGGAAGATATACAAAGAAGTTTTAGAACATCAATCCCGTCCTGTAGAAGTAGATACTGCTGACCTATATACTATTTTAAGTATCCTTGAAGGCAGTCAAGATACTGACTCCAGACCGGACCTCATTATTGCAGACGCCTCTTTAGAAAAGCGTAAAGGCCCTCTGCATGAGACGTGGAGCCTAACCCTTAATATCGTTCGTAGAGAGTATGCAAATAGTTTGTAATTATCCTTATTCCTCAAAACTTCGTGCCCGATTCTTCACTCTCCTCCTCTGTACATTCTTCCTCTGCACATCCTGCCAGCCAAAAGTTGTGCCTTTATTGCCAGATGGAACGGAGCGGCCGGTGGAACCAACTGAGACTCTGGTGCGAATTCATGTGATAGACCAAAATAATCTTGCAGAAACAATCACCAACCAAGAAAAATTGAATGATTTTGCAAAACGAGATTATCTGGACTCTCAGCCCTACAAGAAAGTGTTCAGAGTATTTGACAAGGGGCAAAATGGGCTAAGCAAAAGCATTGTTACTTCTTACTATGAAAACGGCCAGATCCAACAGTACCTTGAATGTGTCAATGGAAGGGCTTGCGGACTATATCGAGAGTGGTATAGCTCAGGGGAAAAGAAGTCAAACAGCCATGTGATAGCCGGACAAGCTGACCTTGGAGAAAAAACGCCTCTTAGCTGGTCTTTCGATGGGATAAGTGAAGCGTGGGATGAAGAAGGACATCTTCTTGCGCGTATGTGTTATGAGAAAGGACAGCTTCATGGTTCATCCGAGACCTTTTATCCGTCTGGAGCAAAAGAAAGGATCTCTTATTATGAAAAAGGAGAGCCAGAAGGAAAAGACACCTTATTCAATGAAGATGGAAGTGTGTTAGAGGAAGTTTCCTATCTTCATGGAAAAAGAGAAGGAGAATCTTTAGGGTTTCACAAAGGCGGGCAGATAGCTTGGACGGAACACTACTCAGCAAATAAGCTCATCTCCGGAGCGTACTCTTTACCAGACGGCACACAGGTCTCTGCTGTCAATCAAGGTGTTGGTCTTCGTTCTCTTTTTGATGAAGGTATTCTCTCAAGTCAGCAAGAGATTCAAGAAGGGTTTCCGCAAGGGAAGGTCTCCCTTTTTGAAAAAGATGGCTCTGTCGAAAGAGAGTATTTTATCAAGGATGGGAAAAAAGAGGGGCGAGAAACCCGGTTTTTCCCAGGCAAAGAAAAAAAGCCTCGTCTTCAAATAGAATGGAAAGATGGAACTATCCATGGAACTGTGAAAACATGGTACAAAACAGGCGCAATAGAGAGTCAAAAAGAGATGCGAGGCAATACAAAGCATGGACTTTTTATGGCCTGGTATCCAGACGGCAGTATCATGCTTGTGGAGGAGTACGAAAACAACAGCCTTCGCAGCGGTCGTTACCATAAGCGACGCGACGATTCACCTACCAGCCAAGTCAATAATGGAGAAGGCACAGCAACTCTCTTTGACGAAAATGGATCCATTACCGAAAAGATCCAGTATCACGAGGGCAAACCCGTGGCGGAAAGATAAGGGAGAAAAATCTGGGTGAGAGGATTTGAACCTCCGACCCCTTGCACCCCATGCAAGTGCGCTAGCCAAACTGCGCTACACCCAGATAGAAGGAAGAGCATGCTATCACAAACAAGAAACTGTAGTACAGAAAAAACAAAACACCTCCCCTGAATGTGCATGTCTTTGTTTATGTCTGTTGAAAAGTGTCGAAGAACGATCATAAGTAGAGCTCTTTTCCATCCCGAAGTCAATAACCCCCCACTTTCCAACAGCGCATGAACAACTCACTGACAAAACAGATTAGAGAGAATCTCGGCGGACTATCGACATTCCAACACCCTCTAACAACAACGATAATATATATAGATATATACTTCTTCTTAAGGCATTGTTGGAGTTGTTTATAGCTTATTCCGGGGGTGGCGATGGCCGATGGGTTTTCTCCGACAACATTCTTTGATATAGAGACTTTTGCACACAGGCACTTGTTTGAAAATTGTGAATATGTGTGGCAAGCCTTGTCAAATATAGAGAGATATTTTAGAGAGCTGAAATTGGGGTGCATTGAAACCGAGATCCCTGAAGGGACATTTCTTGCAGATCCTGAACGTATATCGATAGGCGAGGGAACAGTTGTTGAACCAGGTGTTTTTATAAAAGGTCCCTGCATCATAGGAAAGAATTGTCAGATTAGACATGGGGCATACCTTCGAGGAAACGTGATCGTTGGCGATCACTGCGTGGTTGGTCACACAACTGAGCTCAAGCATTCTATCCTCTTTAATCATGCAAAGGCGGCTCATTTTGCTTTTGTCGGGGATTCTATTATCGGAAACGACGTCAACCTTGGTGCAGGAGTTAAATGCGCAAATTTGCGATTGGATGGATCCGATGTCGTTGTCCGTGAAGGAAAGATTGTTATCCCAACGGGTTTAAGAAAATTTGGGGCTATCATTGGGGATTTGTGTCAGATTGGTTGTAATGTGGTGCTCAATCCTGGTACACTCTTTGGAAAAGGTTCACACAGTTTTCCATGTCTTACGGTCGGAGGTGTCATACGCGACAGGAAACTTGTAAAGCCATCGATTAAGCAAATTATTATTGAAGATTTATAATTCATGACTAATTCTGGAAACACCCTTGTTCAAAAAGAAGCGTTTATAAAACTCGCCTTAGAAATTCTAGGCCCTTATCAAGAACGGTTACAGAAAATATTTTCTTCTTCTCTTGAGCTTTTAGGTGTTGATTCTGAGATGCGGCGAGCCTGTTCCTATGCCATGAGTAGCGGGGGAAAGCGACTTCGCCCTGCTATTGTGTGGATGGTTGCTGAAGCTTTGCATTCTGAAACGAATGTAGATCTTGCCGCCTTGGCCATTGAATTTTTCCATATCTCTTCTCTTGTAACCGATGATCTTCCGTGCATGGATAATGATGATTTTCGCCGCGGAGTTCCAACCACGCATAAGGAATTTTCTGAACAAACGGCGCTCCTTGCAAGCTTTGCGCTAACTGCTGCTGGGTTTGAAGGACTTGCCTCATTAAAGATTCCACAAGAAAACTCTTATAAGATTCTTAAGACCTTAGTGGCCCGCGCTAGTCGGGCCATAGGCGGGCCAGGATTGATCGGCGGCCAGTACCTGGACCTCAACCCTCCCCTGGTCACAAAACAAGTGCTGGAGGAGATCTTTGACCGAAAAACCTGTGTTCTTTTTGATCTTGCCTTTGTATTTGGCTGGCTGCTTGGCGGAGGCGACTTTGAAAAACTCCCTGAAGTTTCGAATCTAGCAACCTGTTTTGGTCGACCTTTTCAGATCCTTGATGATATAGAAGACATGGCCCAGGATAAAGCTGCCAATAAGCGAATTAATTTTGCTCTTTGCTTTGGCGAGGAAGCAGCAAAGCAAGAGGCAAGGGATTACATTGATAAATTTGTGGCGCTTGCAAAGGAGCTCGGTCTGGGGGAAAGCCCCTTACTTACTTTGACTTTAGCCATGCGGCCATAATTAGGATCAAAGATGGGAATAAGTACATGGTATACTTTGTTTCTTTCTAGGGATGGGAATGGTGTTGAGATTGTGGGCCTTAAACAACCTCCTTTCTATTCATGTCGAATACCTGTTGTTTTTGATGCCCAAATGAATCTTCTCAAAGAAGAAGCTCATTCTTGCACTACCCATAAGCATGTGCTTGGTTTTTTACAAAAAATAAGATGGTCGCCAGTGAGTTTGCATCTTTATTTTTTTCATGAAAATAATCCATTGTACCCCGCCCATAGGGGTGAGGGAGATGGAATTACAGAACATCTGTGCACACTGGATTCTCAGATAAGCTTTGTCCGAGATCGAATTTTGAGGAATAAATCAGGGTGTGTAGTCTCGTAGGGAGGGAGCCATATGGCTGTACATATGAGTAATGTTTTATCTCTTTCTTCTCAAGGAGAAAGAACAAGGGTTGGAATTTGCATCATAATGGTGTCAAACAATTAGCGTCCACAACCTTGTAAACTGCCTCGAGCTGAGCTTCAGTGCTAAGAAGGCCTTTCCGTTGGAATCTGAGCTCTATAATTCTCTTCGGGATATTAGGGCGAAAGCCTGGAGGAGCCTTTTGGGCATCTTTAACAAGGCTGTCTGCCACCACAAGCGTTCCGGATCTGCCTTGTCCTGCGGAGCAGTGCACAAGGATGGGGTGTTGTTCTCCAGTGGATAGTAATCCAAGGAGTTTCTGAAAAAGATCGGGTTCAGGAGCTCCAAAATCTTTCCAGTTTTCATAATGAAGATGTGTTAGCGTACGAACTTCCATTTCTTTTTTGGCGAGAAGTGTGCGCTTGATAATGCGCTGTAAAGGATCGGCCGCACTTACTGCCGCAACCTGTTCGTCTCCAAACTCAATAGTCCACTCCCCAATCTTGATGGGGAATCGTCCTTGCACAAAGTAGGGGGCATAGCCATTGGATTCTCCATGAGGCATGGCCAAGGCGGCAATGATGCGTGTGTCAGTCTCTAGAATCGTTGTCCAGAAGTCAGGCACCGTCGCTTCTATAGGCGCCTGGCCAACGATGTATGCCTGTTCAGGAGAAAGAACATCGTTTGCACTGATGTAAAAGCCTTTTTTATCACGAAGCGTTCTTGTGGCATCATAGGGGAGAATTGTTGGGTGAAGATTTTTCTTGACATTCTCTGGAAGAGCGCCGACGAGTGCAGGCCTTTTTATCTCCTTTGATATGGCTGAGAGCTCTTTGAGGATGGCTCTATAGTCTCTAGGTTTTGTTTGATCTTGTGCGTCAAGCCAGGCTCTTTGTTTTTCAGGGATTTGATTCATCCCCTCTGAGACAATAGCCTCAAACGCGGCTTTCCTCTCGGCTTCTCCACAGCAAATGTGAGAGATGCAAAGGCAAAGGATTCCAATAAAAAGGCTGCACCGCTTCATTCTAGTCTTCCACTGCAACAGTTGCTTCTTGTGGCTCCACTGCAACTTGTAGGGGCTTTTCCTTCCAACGGGCAAGAACCTCGCATTCTATCTCGTCTAGAAGTTTTTGATTTTTCTTTAAATCTTCTCGCACAGAGTCTCTGCCCTGTCCAAGGCGTTGCCCTTTATAGCTAAACCAAGCGCCCTTCTTATCGATAACTGAAAGCTCTGTTGCTAGGTCGAGGATTGAGCCAGACCGAGAGATACCTTCAGCAAAAAGAATATCAAATTCAGCGACTCTAAATGGCGGCGCCATTTTGTTCTTTACGATTTTGGCTTTTACGCGGTTGCCTACCTCAACACCATCAGGGCCCTTAATCCCAGTTACTTTGCGCAAATCAATGCGTACTGAAGAGTAAAATTTGAGCGCTCTTCCGCCAGTTGTTGTCTCAGGATTGCCATACATGACGCCAATCTTTTCCCTGATCTGGTTAATGAAGATGGCGCATGTATTACTTTTTGAGAGTGCTGCGGTCAATTTTCGTAGGGCTTGAGACATCATTCGTGCTTGCAATCCTACAAATGAGTCGCCAATTTCCCCTTCAAGCTCAGCCTTGGGAAGCAGGGCTGCAACTGAGTCAATCACAATCACGTCGACAGCATTTGAACGTGCCAGCATCTCTGCGATGTTGAGCGCTTCCTCGCCGCTATCAGGCTGGGAAATTAAAAGCTCATTTATATTGGCGCCGATTTTTGTTGCGTAGCCTGGATCTAGAGCATGCTCGGCATCGATGTAGGCTGCTACACCGCCAGTTTTTTGCGCATTAGCTACTATATGAAGTGCAAGTGTCGATTTTCCAGATGACTCAGGCCCATAAATTTCAACAACGCGTCCTCGAGGCACTCCACCAATGCCAAGCGCCATATCAATTGTCAGCGCGCCTGTTTTAATCACGCTTACTTCCCTGTTCTCAGAATGCTTCCCAAGGGACATTATTGCCCCCTCGCCAAACTGCTTTTTGATGTGGCCAAGGGCAAGCTCAAGTGCTTTTTTCTTTTCTGTGTCGGACATAGTGAAATTCTCCTCTTAAAACTGAATTTATGCCGAGTATACGGGTTTTGCTGATATTGGGGCATTCTGAAATACACAAAAAAAGACTTGTCATATATAGTGCGGGAAAACTGGAAATTCTTATGGGCATAGTATCTTTATTCTGAGCTGGTTTAGTCGTCACCCCATCGTTAAACTTAGGTTAACATCCCAATTACCTAATGCCGGTTAATGTGGAAGAGCTGTTTCCAGAGTGGGCTAACCCGAGGGAACTAAGACTATAAGATCCTCGAGATTTTCCCATGCTATGCGGAAGCAAACCATAGGGGTTTCCTTGTCAGTCAGAAAATAGGGTTCAAAGGGACGAAGCTGGCTCAGGGTTTTTATATGTGGGCCAATGAGCGTATGAAGGTTGACCACAGAACAATTAGGCAGTTTGGGAGAGAGAAAATAATCTGAAGGAGAGCTGAGGGATACGATGGCAAAGGGAGCGGACGAGTAGGAAGAGACAAGATCGAAGAATTTGCGGCGGACAAGGAGGGCATGTTCTTGTGCAGGCCAGGCAGTATTTTGCAAGGAAAGGCCCTTATGGCACTGGACTAAGAGAAGCAGCGTAGAAGCAAGAGGAGAAGTGGGTGGTCGAAAGGTTGTCGTTTTTGAAGGAGGGCGAGGTTTTTTTCCTAGAAGTGCTCTCATTTCAATATCATGCTGCCGTTTTAGTTCCTCAATATGGGAAGTAAGTTTTTCCAACTCTTGTGAAAGGTTCAAGATGAGCGGGCCATACTGTTCAATATTGGCAACCGCCTGGGAACGAAGAACTTCTTCTTGAACTACTTTTTCCTTGAGCATATCTCTTTCATTTTCAAGCTCTGTAATGCGTTGTTTTGAGGATTCCTCGGCTTGGGTTAAGTGTGAGATGGCTTCTTGTAGGGAGGCAAGCTCTGCGGTATTTTTTTCCGGCTCTTGTTTTGGAATTTGTTTGACGGGTAGTGGTTTTTTTACTGGCTGACTTGGTTTGGGCTGAGGCTTTGATAAAAGATACCAGCTAATAGTAGCAAAGATGAGGATAGCCTCAAGCAAAAGAAACGTCCACTTAGACTCTGAAAAGTTTGGATGCCTCTTTAGATAGACTAGGATAATAGCCTGAGCGAGTGAAAAGAAAAAAAATAAAAACATAATTGTTCCTATTTATCACTACACCGTTCAGCCGGAATTGTCAAGGGCAAGCAGGGTATAGAAAGAGTATTTTCGATAATTTCGATAATTTTTTTCTGACTTTTTGCATCCTTGGCAATAAACTGAACACACACATTTCCTTGTGCGCCAGTGCCTTTTCCGCCGTAAATATACTGTTGGATTGGCGGATAGTTTAAAATAGCGTGTAGCTTTGGCCCTGCGAGCTGTTCTGGACATGCAGGGATTAAGTTTAGGTCAAATTGGGCCTGAGCATGGCGCATCAAAGTTCCTATTTTTTCTGCATTACCCTCCTTAATAGCTTGTGCTGCTTGAGACACGATCTCTTTATTGATAGGGCCAAGATACCTTTGTACTGCCTCTTGCAGGCTATTTTCTGCTTTAGGGTAACATTCTCTCAGAGAGGCGAGAATTTCCTTGGTATCATTGGTTCCGCCAGATTCAACAATCACAAAGAAAAGATCTTTCCCTACATCGAGCTCTTGAATATCAACATTATCTCCATCAAAGGACATAAGGATCGGGCGATTGCCAAAAGCACACGCCTGATCCATTCTGCCGCAGGAAGATTGTGCGGTGATTTCACCAAGATAAGCAATTTCCATTTCTTCCTTGGGGGAAAGATGCAGGTTATATGCTTGATTAAATGCCTTTGCCACAAGCACACAGATGGCTCCGCTTGCCCCAAGACCGCTTTTTAGGGGGATCGTACTCGCAGTATTGTGGATCTCTAGGCCTTTAACAAGGTATTTTTTGTGCATTTGATAAGCAACCCCCGCAACGTAGCTATAGAGCGTATTAGACGTTGCCTCTTTAAGAAGGGAAGACTCATCCATGTGGATTGTACGGATGTCTCTTTGAGAGCATATATGAAAAATAAAATCGGTTGGATGGCGTTTCACAGTAGCAAAATGCCCTTGGTTCATTCCACAGATTATTGCGTACCCCTTTTCAATGTTAGGGTTCGTGGCTCTATACTGTCCTGCCCAGTCGCTGTGCTCGCCAAAAAGGCATAACCGCCCTGGTACAAATATTGAGAATTGTTCTTCTTGAGCGGGTTCAAGAGCCAAACAGGCTACAGCCCAAGAGAAGCAGATTAAAGACAGTATTCCTTTCACTATTGGTCTCCTTAAGGATTAAACTACCAAACCTTATATATAATTGGATGTTTTGCTTGGAGAAAAAATGCGTGTTTCCTTCAAATTATACCGATCAGTGAATAGCCAGGCACGACGCATGTTTATTCCATAACTAGGCGGTAAAAATTTATGACACTTCTCCCATTTGATCTGCCAAGAAGTTGGGCAGAGGTACTGAAAGATGAGCTTAAAAAATCCTATCTTGTGCGATTGAAGGCATTTCTTGCCCAGGAGCAGTTTTTAGGGCACATTGTATATCCTTCTGAAAAAAATATTTTTCGTGCTTTGGAGTTGACTTCCTTTGACAATGTGAAAGTGGTTTTGGTTGGCCAAGACCCCTACCATGGGCCGGGACAGGCGCATGGATTAAGCTTTAGCGTGCCACAAGGGATACGTCCTCCCCCCTCATTGCAAAATATTTTCAAGGAGCTTCTAAGCGATCTTGGAATTCCTGTCCCTTCCACAGGATGTCTTGAACCATGGGCAAAACAGGGAGTGCTGCTTCTTAATGCAACCCTAACAGTTCGGGAGGCAGAGCCCTTATCTCATCATAAAAAAGGCTGGGAAGAGTTTACTGATGCAATCATCCAAAGAATAGCAGAACGGAAAAAGCACGTTGTGTTTATGCTCTGGGGAAAGAATGCACAGGAGAAGTGTGAGCGATTTTCGCATCTTTTAAAGGATAATCACCTTGTTCTTACTGCAGCGCATCCCTCTCCTTATTCAGCGAACAACGGCTTTTTTGGATGTAAGCACTTTTCCCAAGCTAATGCGTATCTTGTTGCCCATGGCCTTGAACCGATTCAGTGGGCTGTGTAAATATTTACCTCGCAGACCAACGAAAGGAAAGACCACTAGTTGCAAAATCTGTATTTTAGGTATTATCAAATAAAGATATGAAAAACTAATTTTCATCCAAACGAGTGATCTCATGTTGCTGAAAGATGTGAAAAAAATTATTCACAACCACAAAAAAGATTTACTGGAGCTTGGAGTATCCTCTCTTTCTGTTTTTGGATCAATTGCAAGAGGTGAAGGCTCTCCGAAAAGTGATGTTGATATTCTTGTGGATTTTGATGCGAAGAAGGGATTATTCGCATTTGTAGGTCTCAAGCACTATTTAGAGAAAATTCTTAAGTGTGAGGTAGATTTGGTGACGAAAAGGGCCTTACACCCCGCCCTGAAATCAAAAATTCTTGGCGAGGCCCTGCATGTCCTCTAGAGATTGGGTTTTCCGTGTCCAAGACATTCTTAAGGCGATCAATAAGATAGAAACGTACCTCTCAAAAATGTCTCTTGCTCAATTTCAAAAAAATGACTTAGTGCTTGATGCAGTACTTAGAAATATCGAAATTATCGGTGAGGCAAGCAAAAACATTCCATTATCAATACGTCGTTCATATACCGATATTCCATGGGACCAAATGAATGGGATGAGAAATATTCTGATTCATGAATATTTTGGCGTCGATACAAACACAGTTTGGCACACAGCAAAAAAGCATTTGCCCATTCTCAAGAAACAGCTTGAAAAAATTCTGCCCCCACAATAATTTCAGGACACTCTTTATTCCGTGGTTGATCTACGTTCAGGGCTGGTTCGAAGGGTCAGATGCGCTTTGGGGCAAGGACAATACCGCCGCACATCCCTCTCCCTATTCAGCGAACAATGGTTTTTTTGGATGTAAGCACTTTTCCCAAGCTAATGCGTATCTTGTTGCCCATGGCCTTGAACCAATTCAGTGGTCTGTGTAAATCTTTTCTTTACAAGACCGGCAAAAAAGTATATATACCCGACCAAGCGATAGGTAGAGGTAATTATGTCGGTTTCATCATTTTCTGAGCGATTTGATAGTTTGATGCGAAACTCTATGTTCGCAGATGAGGCACAGGTACGAAAGGTGCAAACTGCAATCAATAGTCGTCTTCAAGCTCATCCGTTAGAAACAGCCACCACAGAAGTTGCTCAAGGTGTACTCAAGGATATTTCGCGCTGTGTTTCTGGGCTCAAAGGAAAAAAATATTTACTGCTTAAACGCGACCTACAGCAGCTCCTACGTGAAGAAAGAAGCCGAATATCAGAATTTTTTGGGCAGGTAGAATCTCTTCAGCGTAAGCGTGGCCGTGAAGTAGAACCAGAAGAAGCTCCTGCCGCCAAGAGGTCAAAAGTTGCGGAATCTTCTTCTAGAGGAGAAAATCTTGAATTGGCTCTCAGGGAGAAGGGTGTCCCAGAAAGTGATATTCAAACCATTCGAGATGGATATCTGTCAAAGTGGAAAGGGTTTGTCATGAATGATGAAAATAACCCAGAACTACCCCATCAAACACATAAAATTAAAAATTTAAAGGTGTATAAAGATCCCTCTACAGGCAGTCTAATCGCTGATTATAGTATAGAATCCATAGCCACGGGTTCTTCTAAACGTGTAAAGAGTGGTTTTCGCATCCTCACTGATGGGACTATCCAGCCTTTCGTACGATACACAGCAAGAGAGAAAGATCGTTTAGAAAGGCAGAGTTTTTTTGAGGATATTCAAAAAGAATTAGATATCAGAAAGCAATTAGGATCTATCCCCTATCTTTTAGGCATGTCAGCGAGCGCCTGAAAAC
>PMZB01000314.1 GCA_003170575.1 Chlamydiia bacterium
ACCCTATGCTTTCAAAAAACCTGAGGCAGAACAGGGTATTGTACGCTATAAACATTGGCTCGTGCAGTGGCTGACCCATCGTTTTCGCACATCTATTTATCTCAGTGATAAGGATAAGCAAACCGCTGTTAACGTTGCAAGTGTTGCTCGCTATATTTGTGACGGATACTTTACAAATCTCGCAGGGAATGAAAGAAACAATAAATTAACTGAGATAACGGTTATAGTTAGACAACATGAAGATGCAACAAAAAATTTGAGCGAATTTATCGCTTCTGTAGTGACAAACCTTGCAAGCAAAGAAGGCACACTGGGCAACAAGGTAACTGAGATAGCTGAGAAAGCATTGCATCTCCCAGAAAAGCTCTCAGAAGCAGAACAATTGAAAAATCTGGTTGATGCGCTACCTTACTACCATGATCTCGTTCAGTTAAATTCCGACCTTACGCGACGTGTACATAGACATGTGCTTTATTTGACCTGTGAAAATAACTTGAAGCAAATTTCTCAGGAGTTTGGACCTTTATTTCCAGCGGGCCTTAAAACCTACTCAATTCCTGCCGCCACTAAAGATCTTGAACCTGACTACACACAAATCCAAAAAAATCTCGACATAGTTAGGGCTTACTGTCAGCTGAAACAACAGCTAGAAAAAGAATATATGAATCATGAAAGCATAAACTGGAAAGAAGCGATGAGGCAGCTCACGAACCTTGAATCATCTGTTTCAGAGGCTGTGATAAAAAACACACCACATTCGGTAGAAAATCTTAGTAGAATTAAACAAGATTTAGAGCATGTCGCCTCAACTTCTTTAAAAGAAAAAATAAGTCTTTTAGGCGATAAGTCGGATCAGAATGGAAAAACTATCCAAGAGCTTGAGCAACGATGGAATGAACTCACAAAAAGTGTTAACGCCAAAGAACATGAGAAACGCCTACAACAAGCTCTGACAGCCATAATGCAAAAATACCCTCAGGAGAAAAACCCCATCACCTGTGTTCAAAATGATACAACTGCAGATCGTCCCCTTATTAAGGCCGCCCTTACGCTTCAAGAAGAAAATATTTTGAAGGCTATTATCCAAGAAGAAAAACGCCCCAATCTACCTCAAGAGCTCGAAATTTTTGGCAAGCTTCTTAACAAAGATCCAGAACTATTTGTACCTTCGATCAATAGCTTATTTCAGCGCACTTTAGGAGAATCAGATAAAGCCATAGAAACAATGGTGAACTCTTTTGCAGAGTTCAAGACTCCCCTTCCTCGTAATCTTATGCCCCCAGATAATCTGCAACCTGAAACGTACAAAACTCTTGCCCTGCTTGAGCAACTTCCCCTAGAGAGCCGCCTTAAAGCCGCCTCCCTTTATCTTCAAAAAGCCCCAAAGGAAGGGGTCGACACCTTTAAAAAGGTATTTACCTTAGCTGTGCAGCAACTTGGGTTTCAGCATCAGATCATACTTGCGTTACAGCCTCTGAATCAGTCTTCCATAAATGAAATCTTCAAAGACGATCGTTTTTCTCGACATCGGGAATATTTTCGTCAAATGGCGTATGCAATTCCAGGCGACAACTCAGTTCGAGCTTCCCTTATAACCGCACTCAAGTTCAATTTTGACCCAATAAAAGAAAATGAAGGGTTGACCAACAGCCAAAGTAGAAAGGCAATCATTATTGCTAGTCCTTCTTATGGTACCGTTGAAAAATATAGAAATAACCTCACACTAGAAATATCAAAGCTACGTGAATCAAAAGATATCGACCTCCATCCCATTGCAATGGGTGGACAAGGAATCTTTGTAGCGGAAAACAAGATAGCTCTGCAGAAAACTTTTGAAGACCTTCAGCAGTTAAGCCTGGAATTTAGAGGTGTAACGCTTATCCCCGGTAGAATAAAACTAAAATGGACTGACCAGGAAATTGTTCCTGTTTTTGAGGATGGACGACTTATATCCATCGGCGGAGAACGTATTCTTAGAGGAAATGAAAATATCGCCAACAAGCTTCCTTTCTTTTTCCTCATGCCTAATGGGACATCAATGGCTCTTGGAGTGGGAGAAACTCCTGTATACTCTTTAAAAGAGGAGCAACAAGTGCTTCTTGTCAACTCACGTTTGGTTGACTGCCAAGTCGCTATAGAAACCAAAGAGAGAGATCAGGCCAAGCCTGTTATTCATAAACAAGGCTTGTTTGTGCGGGTTTCGCAAAGCGACGTGATTAATGTGGCTGATTCTAACTTAGCACCTGTTACAGAAAACTCAAGAGAAATAGGAGAGCCCCCTCTAGAAACCATGAGATACTGTGGAGAAAATCAGATACCTTTCAAGGTTGGGGAAGAAAAACAAAAAATTCTTAAAGAACTAACAACCCCTTCTCCAAATATAGTTGATGAAATGCAACGCGTATTTTCTTTTTCTAACGAGACAGACAAGGGAAATTTTGAAGTAGCTCTAGAATCAGGATCCATTCCTCAAGAATATATGAAACCATTTCTCCTTCTCCTTTCAAAAGTAAGGGGTCCAAATCACAAGATAGTACTCTACACAGAAAGCCCTTCAATCCCTCTACAAATATATTGCAACGGCATATGTAGTTTAGAAGTGAAAGATCCCAAAGATATTCTCCCAGGAGAAAACAGGACTGTTTTGGCATATTCATCAGCCAATAAAAGCTTTTATACTGCTCCCCCTACTCTTCTTGAATCTCCTGAGTTTGCTACAAAAAAAGAAGCAATAAATAGAGAGTGGGATCAAAAAAAAGGAGTTCTTTCAGCTGCATTAAAAACCCTTGCTGAACAGGCAAAAACGTGTAGCGACTCAAAATCCTTGCAAAATAGTCTAACGAATTTAACAAATGAGCTCGAATCCTTAAACTCCTGGCTGTACTCCGCAGAGACTATCCCCGAGGCATATTGGAAAAGAGCAAAAAGGGAAGAACTCATACAAATAGAAACATCTATTAAAAATATCAAGGAATTTTGTGAAACTATCTTGAAGCTGCCTGAAGTCGAGGATGATAAAAAATTTATGCACATTCTCACCGAAATGGTGGATGCTCATGTAGTTCTTCAGGACTCTCTCTTAAAGATACTCCCAAAAGATGAAGTGGAAAATATAACAAAACAAATTACAACTATTCCGCGCAGTTGGGACACACTTCATACATTATTACGACTCGGGAATAATCCACGGGATGCACATTATTTAAAAGCCCAAGCTGGACGTTTACTCATTGATACCTCAAAGCAGACTACAGATGCCCAGGATATTAAAAAGACATTGGAAGAATTACAACCATCTCTTTTGGAACTTACAAAAAAGATTGACGATGAAACAGAACTCCCTGCTTTGAAAAGGGGCCTTCAACTCCTTATGCAACCCACGCATCCAGATAATGAAAGATCTTTCATAGAGAGGCTGACCTCATACCCTCCTTCTTGGTCTAATTCCAAGCCTGAGGATAAAGCAGCGCTCATAAATATTGCTGATACATTAAATAAGGCACTTGAAAAGTAGAGTGTATTGGAGGATTCAATGGAACCGATATTGATACAAAATGCTGCAGTAGCAAAAGCTAAAATCGATTCGCTTATTCCTGCTCAAATACAATCCAGAGAAGATTGTATTAAATCCCTCGCAACTCAATTGCTAGGCAAGGAAATGAAAATAGGGAAAGGGGAAGTTTTCAAAATAGAACAACGAGAAAAAATTCCTCAGATATTAGGCAAGCTTTTCCATAAAGCGCTTTCGAAAAGTATATCTCACCCTAGAGATGTGAACGATATAATTGACAGAATCAAATATGCAAAGCCTGCGCTTTCGGACGAACAATATGACACATTAATGGCCCGCGCTCTTGATAGGCTTAACGATTTATGGTCTAAAGAAACCACTTCTCTTACAGACATTACTGACACTCTTTCCATCCTACATGAAAAGATTGGGTTCGCTGAAGGAGAAACAAGCAAAAAGCGGCTTGAGTCACTCAACAAACTCGCTCAAAATCTCCTAACCAGAAAAAATAGAGAAAGTACTGATCCCTCAACCGCCTTCATTATAGATTCGTTAGCTGCCTTACAAGCACCTGCAGATATTGAAAAAGCTTTCTTAAAACCTCAGGCCCCTCCAACAGGGCATAAAAGAAAGATTGGCCACCTCAAAAGAGACTGGGAACAAGCCCTCACAATCAAAAAGGCCGCAGTTATAGTTCTTGCCACTTTGGCTGGAGCAGGAGGGCTTTACGCTCTCACCTCTCCCACAGCAACACAAGTCGTTAGAGGCGGAAGCTCATTAGTACAAGAAGGGCTGCATGATATCACGTACATCCCTTCCTACGTAACCCAATACTGGCAAGATGTGAGAACTTTGCAAACAGATCTTCATGAGCTAGAAAATAGGTATCTCACTCTCCAAAAAGGATCTCCTACCCTAGAAGAGATCGAATCCATAGCTAAAGAAACCGACACCCTTGAAACACGAGTGGGCGGGTTCTTTTCTCTTCAGGAACAAATGGAGGTTGCTCATCGTGCGCAAATTCTCCAGACCAAACTTAAAGACAAAATAGCGACGATGGAAGCTGAGCAGCAGACATTTAAAAAACAGGCAGATTCCATCCTCTCTGAAATTGAGTCTTTTAAAAATGAATGTAACAGCGCTGCCATGCAAAATAGAACGATCGGGATGCTCAACAAAATAGAATCTACCAATGTACCTTCACAATTTGGCCCTCTGATCCATGAAATTCATGGGATGAGAGATAAAGCTAGTCAACTCACAACTCATGTAAGGGGATTTCTACCTTACTTTGAAAAAGAAAGACCTTCCATAGGCAATCTAGTACCGGATCCTAGTGTAGTACTGAATCTACAAGAGGCAGCTCAAGAAAACGAGCTTCAATCAAATGCTCTACTCCAAGTAGCAACAAATCGTGACGCTACAATGAAAGTGAAAAATATCGAGGCTACTGCTGCACGCCTTGCTCAAACAGCTNNCCCTTGTCATAGGGCAAGCTAGAGCTGCAATAGGTGAATATACCAAATTGACAGGCCAAATGCCCGCGATGAATGAGAACAAAGCAATACTCAAGGATATTCAAGATATAAATAAAAACCTCCAAAAAAGAACCACGCCAGAACAAGCGCAAATGTTAAACACCTCAATCGAGGTGCGTGTAAAAATGCTCGAAAGCCGAAGTGCGCTGTATAAAGAACTCGCGCAAGCAGCATCTGCCCTTAAAGAGTACGCCGCTACTACTGAAGACCAAATGAAATTACAACAAAGAGCTGCTAGGTTCGAAAAAGCAGCAAAAGATTGGGAACTCTCTGCTAGAGAAGCCAGGCAATTGCAGGAAACAGGAAGGAAGCTGATGGCACAATCTCAGCCTCCTCTACAAGAACAAGCAAGGGTTGCTCCGCCTTCTCCTACTTTAGTACAGCTGCAAGATAGTCTCGTGAACGTTGAGTCGGCTATCAAAGAAATCAAACAGACCAATCCTGAAGCCCTTATTACACGTGCAGAATTGGCCTTTAAAGAAATGGGAGAAAAACTTAAAACATGGACAACACCTAATGAAGCTAATGCGTTATGGCAGAAAACTCAGTCGACATTAAATGAGGTCCAACAACGGATTTCGACACTTTATCCAAAGGCTGAAACACCAATGCAAGAAGCGTATGAACTTGTGAACAAGGTCACCTCACACACGCATCCAGGCGACCCTGAGTGGGATCAAACGGTACATCTTGCAGACCAAGTATCAACCCTCATTACACGCCAGAATGAGCTGGAAAAGGCCCTTGATCGAGTCAGCACACTTCTTAGTTCGGCAGAACGACTGGCAGATGAGTATAATAGCCCTACAGACCAACTGACAGACGTATTCTTAAGGACAAGCGAAGATAATGCGTGGATAGCATCGAAAGTCTCCGGGCTATGGAACTGGGTAAGTAGTTTTGTAAAATAAGGAACCAATATGGAGCCACAAGCAATAGGACAACCTCAAGTAGGTCAACCCTTAATAGGTGCAGCACCAAAAAAAGAGATCCAAGAGCTGACAGACAGAGTGAAAAATTTGTTTACTCTGTGCACTCAAGAGACGGTGAACGAACCCTCTGTTGCTCACATTCACGAACCACGACCAGGATGGAAAAATGAGCTGCTTCGCTCGTATACAGCTGATGATTTGGCGGGATGCGCCGGTTTACTTGAAGAAGCAATTGATGACTGTTCTAAAACCGCAAGGGAACTTAAACAAAAAAACCAAGATCCAGCGTATCAGGCGTTTTTGGACGCACTTGCAACCATCAGCCAAGATGAAAAAAACATGATGTTTTCATCTCTTTCAAAGGATATTCAACCAAGTACAGCTCGAGACGCAGCTTCTATCGCAATATCGTCAGGCCCTTCGTTTGCCTTGTCATCTGCAAGGCTTGCACGTTACAGTATTGGAGCAGGGAGTCTTCCTCTTAGAAGCCTTGCAACAAGGTTATCTGTCGCAGCAGTCAATATTCCAGGAGCAACATATATCACAGAACTATTTGGCCTGATCAATGATGCTCTAGAAAAAAACCCATGGCCAGCAGTTGTGGGAGGGGTAGCAGGCTTAGCAACAACTGGGCTAATGTGCGGCACAGCAGTAGCCTTAAATTACACACCTGCAGCCCAAGCAGCACCTTATGTTGTTGGCCTTGCACCTAAGGCAGGGTTGATGGTTGGGTCAAGAGTAGCGGACGGGGTCAGAGTAGGACAATGGCTGCTCAAAAAAAGGCGAATTACCTTTAAGCATGCCTCAGGGGCGAAAATAAGCAAATTATTCACTGAAGTAACAGAAGGGAGAAAGAGGAAGCTTTTGCCCTTAGAAGAAACACCGCCCGCAAAGAAACGACGCATTTCTGAACAGTTGGGTACGATCATAGGCGGGCTTCCACCTAGTCCAGAAAGGGATCAATTGAAAGCAAAATTTGTTCAAGAAGCTGGTCCTGAACCAATGCAGGTAGAGGAAAAAAAGGAAGAACCCAAACAAGTAGCAGAAAAACAAAAACCTATTGCATCTCGATTGCGGAGTAAAGAGGGCGCACAAAAACCAGCGAAAAAGTCGCGAAAAAAATAATAGGATTCACTCACTCTGGAGCAGCCACCCAGTGACTTCTTCGGCTATCTTTTTCATTTCAGGAAAGGTTACTGCTTGGGGAACAGCTTCCACACGTTCCCAACGAGCCGAGCGAAGCTCTTCATGTTGGAGCCTCACTTCTCCATGCACAAAGGCAGGAAAGTAGAGCACTTCTTTTGAGATTTTCTTTCCCTTGCGAAAGAACTGATACTGCTCTTTAAACGGACCAAAATCAAGCCACCGCTCTATCTGGAGGCCTGTTTCTTCTTTTAGCTCTCTTTCAGCTGCTTGATGGGGGGTCTCGCCTTCTTCGGCTTTGCCTTTGGGAAATAGCCATGCACCGGATTTGTGCTGAACCAGTAAAAGGCTTAAACCAGAAAAGCGAAATGCTACTGGAATAATCCCATAGGATCGTTCATTGATCTCTGTTTCACTAATCACGGTACTTCCTTAGAACTATCGTCGCGTTATGCCCCCCAAACCCAAATGAGTTGGAGATAGCGTACTGTATCTCAACTTGTTTTTTCTGTGTTGGGATATCAAAACTAATATCTTCAGGGTCCTCTAGGTTGATTGTGGGGTGCACGTAACCGGATTTAATTGCCTGTATTGTTGCAATCGCTTCAATAGCTCCAGCTGCACCCAGGGAGTGGCCCACCATGGATTTTGTGGCATTCATCGTAATCTGCTCAGGCTTTTTAAAGATCCGATTCAATGCTCGCACCTCGGCAAGATCGCCTGTAAGAGTGGATGTTGCATGCGCATTAATATAAGACACATCCTCCGCTTCGATGCCTGCGTCGGCAAGTGCACGGTTAATGCAAAGAGCAACCCCTAATCCGTCAGGACGTGGATCGGTTATGTGATATGCGTCACTACTTAACCCCCCTCCAACATATTCGGCGAGGATCGTTGCTCCTCGCTTCTTGGCTGACTCAAGGCTCTCTAACACTAACACGCCAGCCCCTTCCCCCATCACAAAACCATCTCTCCCCTTATCCCATGGCCGGGAGGCTTTTTGAGGCTCGTTATTTCGCTCAGAAAGCGCTTTCAGTGCGCAAAAGCCTGCCACACCAATTGGAGAAAGTGGAGCTTCCACTCCGCCGCAGAGCATCAGATCTGTTTCTCCTGCTGCAATATGTTTGGCTGCAGCAATGATGGCATAATTGCTCGTGGCGCAAGCGGTAGAGATAGAATAATTTGGCCCCATAAACTCAAGATCTTGCGCAAGGAGCGCTGAGCTCATGTCAGTCAAGATATAGGGGATTAAAAAAGGAGACACTCTTCTGCATCCTTTTTCAAGAAAATTCTTTGCATTGTCAAAAAAGGTCGACATCCCGCCGATTCCAGAGCCAATCAAGACCCCCGCCCGCTCCCTGTCAATTGACCCGCCAGAAAGCGGAAAGCCCGCTGAAAGCAGCGCTTTCTTGCCGGCTACAATGGCAAACGCTATGCATCGATCAAGGCGTCTTGCCTGTTTTTTATCAATAAAGTCGCCTGGGTCAAAATCAAGCACACTTCCAGCGATTCTTGTAGGAAAATCTTCGCATGGAAAAGCTGTGAGAGGGCTGATCCCGCTTTCTCCTTTTAATAATCGCTCATAAAAAAGATCTGGATCATTCCCAAGACATGAAACAATCCCCATTCCTGTAATAACAACACGTCGTTGAAGCATATCTTCTACTCATAATCTACTGGGACATTCACTATCTGCCCCTGTTTCCACACTTCTTCCAAAGAATAATATTGGCGAAGCTCTGGTATAAAAAAGTGTACCATGAAATCTATATAGTCCAAAACAACCCAGTTTCCTTCTCTTAACCCCTCAATGTGAACTGGCTTATATCCTTTCTCTTGCAACACATCGTACACATGCTCTGCAAGAGCTGCGACATGACGATCCACGTTTCCTTCAGCGATAATAAAGTAGTCAGTCATTGAAGAAACTTCTCTTACATCAAGCACCACGATATTAAAGCCCTTTTTATCAGATATGGCCTGGCAAATATCTATCAAAATAGGATTAGGTACTTTAGGTGCAGATACCTTTTTCGTCTTTTTTGACTTTGAGGAGCGCTTTTCAGCCATTATGGGATTACTCCTTTATATATAAATGTTTATTTTTAATATAGGAAAAAACTGCACTTGGCACAAGATGTTCTATATAGAGATTTTTTGCACAACGTACGCGTATTTCTGTGGATGAAAGCCCTAACGGAGTCGCTTTTCTCCATCCCTTTTGTATGCTCTCAAATATATGCAGAGGCATGCTCCTTGCCCTGCCAGCATCAAAATTCTCACGAGATATAACAATTGGCTGAACCATTGAAATCAATCGATCCACTTCCTTCCACTGATCTACGCTATAAGCAGCTTCTTCCCCCAAGAGAAAAAACTTTTCTGCCTTTTTGAATTCTGGATCCTTTTCTAAAAGATAATCAACCGTATCAATCGTGTACGAAACGCCTCCGCGGCGAACTTCGGCATCTAAAAGAGTGCACCATGGAAAAGGAGAAAACGCCCTTTGGCACATCTCAAGGCGATATTCTGCCGGAGTTTTTGTGTCTTTCAATGGATTTTTGTTGGTAGGGATAATGTATATCCCATCAAAGCCAAACAGTTCCTGTAAAAGGAGCATCATGTGAATGTGCCCATTATGCGGAGGATCAAATGTGCCTCCAAACAGAGTTACTTTTTTCATCCAAGCCTTTTCCACCCTTTATGTCTCACCTTTCTGCGAAAAGCATAACTTGGCGCTACAAGGAGAACTTCATCTGCCAACAACACAAGAGGCAAGTCTTGCTTGCTATCTGTGATCGCAACCAAGTGCTCTTGACACTCTCTCTTTACAACCGATGCTTTTTCTTCGCCGGTCATAATCTGACCAAGATCCGAAAAATTCCCCTGAGCATCTACCAAGTACTCTGTGCCATACCATTCTGGAACAGACAGAATTTTTGCAATGATTCTTACTAAAAAATCTGGCGAGGCAGACAAAAGTACAATCCTTTCCCCTTTCTCTTTCCTCATCTTAAGCTCTTTTATTACTTCTGGGCGAAAAGGCGTGGCTTGAGAGAAAAGCTCCTCAGCTTCTTGTTCAAACAACTGCAAGGATTTACCCTTAAAAAGGGAAGAGAAGATCGTTTTGTGTAAGGTTTTTAGGGAAATCAATCCAGCCTGATGAAGGAAATATAAACTCGACATCCATAACGCTGAAAATAAAGAGAGCATCTTTCTTTTGTAAAGATATTTCCCGAAAAGGAAACTGATATTAGATGTGACCAGGGTACCATCAACGTCTACAGCTACATAATTATTCACATACCCCTCCTTCGTCGGGGTATGTGAATGAGAGTATGCTGAGCTTTTAGGTCTTCTAGCTCTTGAGATGTAAGAAATCGTCTCATGACCATATTTTATACAGAATAAAGGAACTTTTAGCACACGATTTTTTTGAATAGAGAGGAAGGATCTTGCCCATTAGGAGTCGTACAGAAATAACATCACAGTTATAGAGGAGATGAAGGTTGCTTTGTTTACGTGTGTTCAATCTTTTGTAATATTAGCGGAGTCAAGTATAGCTTAAGCCGCCATTTACTAGTCATTTGCCCTCGACCGAAGGGAGGGGGAAAATGACTAGCTACTTGAGTTTTTCAATAGCCTCCTCTATCCGTACTATCCTTTCTTTTTCTTCTTCAATAAGATCAGTATACTGGATAGCCAGAGAAAAGTCACACTGAGACCCACTTGTCTGCTTACGCCATGTGTCAATATGCCGCTTGCACTCTGCTCGTAAATGCTCAAGAGCCAGAAGTACTTCTTGAGATATCTCTTTTGAAGCTTGTTGTATCCCTAGATCTAAAATCTCGCCTCTCAGGCGGGCAAGCTCTTTTTCTGCTTCCCACTTTTCCTCCCGGGGAAGACGTAATTCCTGCATCTCAGAAGATAAATTTTGCAGCGCTTCTTCTTTGCCCTCAAAAGTCTTATCCTCAAGTGCATTTTTAAGCCGTTCTATAAACGACTGGTATTTAATCGCTCGGTCCTTCTCTTCTTTCTTTCCAAGGTTCTTGCTTTCCTGAGCAGCTTGCTCGTATACCCCTTTTTCTGCCTCCTGCAGCATCTCTCGAAGTAACCTTACATCTTGGTGGGCAAGAGGAACATCGCGCATTTTTAACGACAAATCATGCAGCGCTTTTTTCGCATCAAAGGAGGAGATTTTTTTCTCCTCAACATCTTTTTCTACCTTCTTAATCTCCTCAAAAAGCTCGTCTCGACTCTTTCTAAAAAGCTCTTTTTTCTCATGTTCAGCTTTCTTTTGCTCTTTCAGGATATTTTTAATGGCCTCCCAACACTCGCTTAAGTGCTCTCGTGTTTTCGAAAACGCATCTGTGCTCAGGGTGAGGATTTTTGCAATTTCCTGAAGCTGTTTTATCTCTTCGCGCACTTCAAACAGAGCATGTGACCTCATCTCATTACATGGAGTTGACCGAATAAACTCTTCCACATCTTCCAAAAAAAGGGCGCTCACTTCACTTATAGCCTGTTTTCTTTTGGGAAATACTGCGTCGCCAAGTTTGCTTAACCGCTCCAGGAGCTTATGTCGGGACTTATATCGCATCTCAGTTTTCAAAAGCTCTTTTCGTAAACTTGCAATTCGCGAAGCAAAGGAGTTTAAATATTGAAGCTCATGATGAAGGTGCTCATATCGCTCAAGATGCCTCTTGATTGCTTCACAGGCAGCTAATTCAGGTAGGGATGGAAGGTGATTCCCTTTTTCTTCAAAAAGCGGGAGCTCCGCCTCCACCGCTCCAATAGCCTGCTCAATCTGCTCAGAAAGAAACGAGCTTTGCTCCTCAAACCATTCCCTAAAAAGCCTTGCTTCATGACAAATGTCAGTATATTGAGCCCACAAGCGCACACGCATGGATGGATGCATATCTTGGGTAAAAAGGTCGGCGCAAAGTTTCCTTGCGTCCCAAAACTCACGAAAATGATGGCCTCCACCAATCTCTAGAGCATGCTGCATAAAGACAAGCAAGTGTTCCAGCTTCTCTTCGACTGTGCCCAGAGAGGCAAGTTTTTGCAAAAACTCCTCTGGTAACACACTCTCCTTTTTGGGCAGATGCTGCTCCCCCTTTCTTCTGGGCCGAACTTCTGCCTTTTCACCAAAAGAGGCCGGATCTTGCACAATCTGCTCCGAAGGAGGGCCTTGCAGCTCTTTTTTTTCTTCAAAGGAATCTTGTTCTTTTTGCTCAATTTCCATATCTGCAGCATTCCTTTTCTTGAAAATGAGTTTAGAGAGTATGGTGGATTGGCTTAAAAAACAAGAAGAGAAAATCAGATTGCACTAGCGAAAAATAACCTATACGATTCGATCTGGCTGCTCGAATATTGATCTGTTGACGATCATTCCTCGTTCGTAAAAAAGCCACGAACGAAGGTCACGATCGTCAACATCTCAACGGTCTTAGCTCTCGAATCGTTTAACTTATTATTTTCCAGTCCCTTACTATGGAGTCGTCTTTACATACCCAGAGAAGTTCTTAGGGAACTCCCTTCCGGGTAATGAGCAGAATTTTCGCGAAAGTAATTATTGAGCTTTTCTTTGTTCGCTGGATTTTCCAAACTCTTAGTAAGAACTCCTTTCAGCACATCACTTACAGCCTTTCTAAAACCTTTTTCACCATCCGTGAAAACAGTCTTACCAGAGGCAAGCTCATAAAGCCAAAATTGTTCTTCAATTGGCAAACTTGGTATATGGCGGCTTATAATTTCTTCTTTGTTTGCTGCAAAACGAGCTTTATTTTCTGGAGCCCCTTGAGTCCCCTTAACGCCCTTCTCGCTTACACTAAGTCCTCTGACCAAAGAATAAGGCCATCCTTCTGTTTTAAGCATGGTAAAGTTGCTCGCCAATCGAGCAAAATTATCTGCCGCAGAGCCCGGCGTAAACTTCTCATCTAACCAATCCGGCCTGGCAGGTATCTCTCCTGTGGGAGCCTTTGGTAACTCTACTGCAGGTTTTGCTGCGGGTTGAGGAGCAGGGGGAAGTTCTTCTTTCGGCTTTTCTTGTGGTTTCTCCACAACAACTGGCTCTGGTCGGGAAGCAACTTTTTCCAATGATACACCACTCTCCAGCAGAGTTAAAAATTCAGCAAAAGGCATTGGGTCCGGTTGAGACTTCCACCCCGTTTTGTCCGAAGATCGACTAAAAAGCTGAAAACCTTGGGCTAAAGAAACTTTTTTGAATGTAGGCTCATGCTCTTTTTGCACCCGGACAATGATATATGGCCCATCCGACTCTTTGTAAACCCCAAACAACTTTTCACCTTCCTTCAACTTGCTTTCAACTTTCTGCAACTGTTTTAATAAAGTTTGTTGAGAGTCTGCTTTTACAACAAATTGGGCTAGTTTCTCTGAAGCTTCCTGAGCTTCCTTGCTTATTTCTTCTTTTCTCTTCGCCGCGATCGCTGTTGCTGCCGCCTTGACTCCATCCGGATCGTGAGCGTATATTTGGCGTTTTTCTTTTTCGATAGTGCTTCCTAAATATTCGCTAAATTCTAGGAATAAGCCTTCCTCCCCTATATTAAATAAATCCTCCCCAGACGGCATCAATTCTATCTCAGTCTGAGTCACAGCCCCTTCCTTACCAAGCAACCAGAAATATTTCTCATTTTCTTGATTGAAAACCAGAGCCCCAAACAAACACTCCATGTTTTTCGATGAAGTTTCTAGATCTTTTATTTTTACTTGAAGCCCTTGATCATCCTTAACCTCTGTGAAAAAGCTTTTGCCATAGCCATCAGAAGGGCGAGCGTTCTGCAACTGTTGCTTTATCATTTCTGCTTCAACTTCTGGCAAACTCGTTGTTTTATCACGAGCTTTGAGCAATGCCACAGGGTTATCGTATGTAGCATTACCAGCACGAATTTTTAATTTTTTCCCATCTAAAGCTAGTTCTAGAGTAATGTCTCCCGTTCCAGGTTGTCTTATGCAATAATCCCATTTTCTGATTTCTGTCGCAGCGAAAGGCTGCATGAGCTTGCCTACAATCCCTTTAAGCACTGAAGAGGGCTGCTCAGAAGGTCTCTCTAAAACTTGTTGTTTAGCAATATACCAAGGAGCTTTACTCTTATCTAACTCCCGCAATGCATCAACTCTTTCTTGATCATCCTTATAAGGGCGATAAAGCTTCCTTTGGTTCTCAATCTCATCCATAAACGTTCGACGGGCATCGCAAATAGTAGTTAGTTCTTGGGGAGAAATACGGGTGTTTTTGTTCAACTTAAGTCCCTCAGTAAATAATGTCTCCATGGTTGAATACGTTCTTTTATCGAAAATATATTGACCCTCTCCACTAATCGTAACTTCCTTCGCTTGGGTTTTGTTATTTTGTCTATATACGACGTCAAACTTTTCCTTCGTAATTTCACAAATAGTGAAGGCGCCTTCTGCCAGTTCTTTTAACTCCGCTATCTTTACACCGAATTCCCCTTCAGAGTCTAGTTTTGGGACAAATGTGTATACGTCCTTCACCGCTTTCTCACGCTTTGCCCCTTCAGTCGTTTGAGCCGCATCAAATTCCTTTTGAGTAAGGATAAGATTTTCAGGTTTCGTTGAGAGCTGCTCTGCAACACTTTGTTTCAGTGTTGCGGCATTAAAGTTAGGCCAAAGTTGTATTGATTTTCCTCCTACCTGTAGAGTAATCCCCCCAGATTCCTGAGAATATTTGATTGGATACGCATGAAATCGTTGGGGTAAAGTCTGTAAGAAGAGGTAGAATCCTTCTTGAAGATCTTCCTTTAACTCACAAGTCCACTTATTTTCCGGCGCATAACCACCAAAATGGCTTATAAAGCCCAATTTATTTACCTGGGTTGTTTCTTCCTCATGTAACCGTGTAACTTGGCTGTATACATCGTTAATTGATTTCCAATTCTTCTTTTCTAGATCTTTCCACTGCATCGTTTCTCCATCGATTGTTACAGTCTGTTTGTCAATGTCGATTGGAGCCCTTTTGCCTCCGACACAAAGAAAATAGGCAGTTTTTTTCTCCCTAATCCACCCACCTTTTTCATCTTTCTCTACGTGATATGGTTGAACCGCAAGGGAATATCTCTTAACAAGCTTATTTGTTGTCTCAATTTTATCCTGTGAAACAATCATTGTTTCAAGGTATTGAGTTGGAGACATCGTTTCAGGTTTTTGAATTGGAGGAGGCACACTTATAACCGGCGCTCGAGCTTTTTCGAAAGCAGCTTCAATACGTTCGAAAACAGGGTCAATACCTTCTGGAGCCTTTCCTGGGCGAATGATTGTGATATCCTTTTCAGTGAACGTATATTTGACATTCTGCTCATTGAATAATTTTGAAAGTTTTGCGAAACATGTTGTTTGTACTTCTTTGGCAACAGAACTAGGGTTGGCGATAGGTTCCTTCAGCTCTACCCAGTTGTTTTGATAAAAAAATCTGGCCCAGATATTTTCCATGAACCATTTCTTAATAAAATTAGCGCTTATATCTATAACGCACACCCTATTGACTTGGGTCACAGCTTGAGATATAGCAACGGAAGAGCGAACACATTGCTTTGTTTGTTTAGCATCTAAATCTCCCTTAGATGTGAGCTCACTTATAGCCTGATGAACAGCTTTGATTCGTGCTTCTAATTCGTTAAGGTCTGTCGTATCGTGAATCTCTCCAGCCTTTGTTTTCCATTTGTTAACAGATTGGTTCAAAAGATCTGTTTGTTGCTGCAATGTGCTAAATACATCACCCGCAGTTGCCATGCCCATATAAGTACCTCCTCGCTACATAAGTTCNNTTCAATAAATCAAAAAATGATTATTTATGCAAGTAAATTCTTTAGATTTGAATTATTTTGTTGGCTCAGGCAGCCAAGGAGTGGGACTTGAGTAATCATCAGCGATAAATTCGGCAAGAGCATCTGGATCATGCTCGGTGAGATTGACCCAGCGGAACACGTGCTCTTTGCGAAACCAGGTGAACTGCCGTTTGGCAAGGTGGCGGGAGGCTTGGATAAACCTCTCTAAGAACTGCATATAGTCTTCAAGGGTTTTTGCAGTATCAAGATATTGAAGTGCTTGGGCGTAGCCTATTGAATGGCAGGCAGTGCGGTTTTGCCGCAAGCCCGCGCGGTCGAGGGCAATGACCTCATTTAAAAACCCCTGCTCCACCATCTGTTTGCACCGCTCTTCCAATCGTTTGTAAAGCACTTCCCGAGGCAGATGCAAAAACCAACAGCGGAAATCATACTGGGGAAGAATCCGACGTGTTTTCCAGGAAAAATCAGAAACCTTTTTTCCAGAAAGCTCGATGATCTCTATCGCACGAATCACCTTGTGCCGGTCCTGTGGAGTAATCGTGGAGGCATATTCAGGATCAAACGCCTCAAGTTTTGCATATAAAAGATCCGGCCCAAGCCGCTCCGCTTCTTTTTCTAAGCGTTTACGTACATCGGGATCAGAGGGAGGCCCAGCGGGCGGCCCGTACAGAAGGCTATGGATGTAAAAACCCGTTCCACCCACAACGATCGGCACTTTGCCTCGTGCCAAGATGTCATCCAGAGCAGCACACGCTTCTTTACAATAATCGCTCACATTAAAGGGCTCGCTTATATCCCGTATATCGATAAGATGATGCGGTATCTCATCACGAATAGCTCGGGACACCTTGGCTGTGCCTATATCCATCCCACGATATACTTGCATGGAATCAGCAGAAATTATTTCTCCAGAAAGAAGTCTAGCGAGCTCGAGCGAAAGGTCTGTTTTTCCAACCGCTGTTGGCCCTGCAAGAACAATGACACGCCGCCCTCTGGACGTGAAAAGAGAAACAAGCTGTTCCTGAATCTGAAGCGCAACATGGTGCTCTACTTTTTTGAGGATGTCTGAAGCTATTGTCATACCTTCCTGACCGATGTTTCAACAAAACGAAAATAAGACTGAGAAAGACACTCAGGAGAAAAAAGAAGGAGCTCCGGAACTTCATAGGAATGATTTTTTTCAAGAAAGGCAAGCAATGCCGGCACTCCCGATCGAAGCGTTTTCATGCGAAGAAGAACCTCTGAAGCTTCCTCCAGCTTGCCTTTCCATGTATAAATGGAGTGAAGCCCAGGAACAATCTGACAGCATGCTGCCAGTCGCTCAGTAATAATCGTAGTAGCAATCTTCTTTGCCTCTTCAAGTGTGTGAAAAGTTGTTTCAACAACTACAACATCTGTCATTTTCTTCCTTCCATCGAGCACAAGACAACCGAAGGGAACCTCATGTCTACAATCCCCGAATGAAACTCAGAACTACATATATAGGCAATTACTTTTTGCAATTTTTTCAACGAAAGAGAGCGAGCATTGCAGCGGACATAAAGATATTCTCCGCCCTTGGAAAGCTCTGGCGAGAAGGTGAGGACGATTTCTCTGCGAAAAATATTAAGGTGGTTTCGTTTTGACAGGTCAATGCTTTCAAGTATGAGCTTATATTTTGATGCAAAAGCAGTAAGGACAGGCACCATGCGAAGTGCAAGGGTAAGATCTTTGGAAAGAGCGGCTTCTTTTTGCAGCTCTTCTAACGTTGAAGACTGGGGAAAATCGAAAACTACTGTAGGCAGCTTTTTCGGCGCAAAATAAGGAAGTAAGAAAAAGAGCGTTCCTGTCTTATCTAAAACAACATTTCGAAACCCGCTTAAATGTGCTATGGGAGTTCTTAACGTATACTCCACTCCCAATGTTCCAGGAAGGAGCCTCCACACACGCGCATTGGAAAAGGCTGGGCATGTGTGTATTTTTGCCACAAGCTCTGCAGGCTGAAGGGAAAAAAGGGGCATTCCGTCCTTGATCTCCAAAAGAGAAGAGAGAAGAGAAAGCGGCGCTTTATCCACACTTTTGGATCGAGCGGCAATCCTATGAAGAAGAAGCCTCTCATCTTGCTCACGAGTGCGTTGCTGTACTTTTTGCCAGGCCCAAGCAGAAAAAAAAGCACCCCAAAAAAGAGCAGAGATGAAAAAGACCTTCAAAAACGCTGAAAATAAAGATGTTTCCTTTTCGTTTTTCACATCACACACAATGTTTCAAGCTTTTTACCAAGCTGGCAAGCAACTGAAGTGCTCCTGCGATTTTTGCGGAATCTGGAAAAAGCAACAATCACTAACCTGTTCACAAGTTCTTGGTAGGAGATCCCTTGAGCCTTCCACACGGATGGGTAGGTATTGTTTTTGGTAAAGCCTGGAAATGGATTTACTTCGTTTAAGTACCAATACCCTTTTTCGTCTAAAAAGAAGTCAATCTTTGTTAAGCCGCTGCATCCCAGGGCAAGGTAAATTTTCTTGGCAAGAGCGCATCCTTCCTCTTCCTTATCAAGAGAGATCTCGGCCTTTGCAAGCACCCTCATGCAATTTTGCCCATACTTGGCCTGATAATCATTGAATCTCCCTCCTGTTATAATCTCAGCAGGGGGAGGAACAATCACTTCTTCATTTCCAAAGGCTGCAAACTCCAGCTCTCTTCCATATAAAGTCTGCTCCACAAGAACCCGCTCATCACAACAAAGCGCCTTGTCAATAGCTTCTCGAAGCTCTTCTTCTTGCAAAACCTTTTCTATGCCCACACTGGACCCAAGATGCACCGGTTTTACAAAGTAAGGAGCGCGCAGCCTTTGAATAGTCTCTTCAAGCAGCTCATAGGACCTTTTTTTCCACTCACGCTTATCAATGACCATGTATGGAACAACCCGTATGCCTATAGACTGAGCTATCTGCTTGGTCATCGCCTTATCCATGGCAACAGCTGCCGCACTGAAAGAGCAGCCCACATAGGGTTTGTGAAGCATTTCGAAAAAGCCTTGGATAGATCCATCTTCTCCAAATTGGCCGTGAAGCACTGGAATAAACAGCTCCATCTCTAAAATAGCCTCAAAAAGCTCTTTGGGAAACAAACACTCCTGTCTTTCCTCCGGTTCTTTCTGCTCAATCCCTTGAGTCTTCTTCCAAGCACCATTTTGGGAGAGCTCAAAAGCGGTTACATCATACAGGTTTCGATCAAGCGCTTCCCAGATAGCTTGTGCAGAGAGCCGGGAAATTTTATTCTCCGAGCTCATTCCCCCGTACACAACCCCTACTTTCCATTTTTGTAAAGGATTTACTTTAAGCGCCCTTCCAACATCATCAGCAGCCTTAGTAATATCGCCCGCTCCAAGAAAAAGCGCTACATCATGAGGACGAAGTGTTTTAAGAAGCCCCTCCACCAAACCCTTTCGGGGAATATAGAGCACTTGCGCCCCAGGATGAGCTCTCGAGACGATATCGAAAATTTCTTTGGTTGAGATGCCCTCAGGCTGCTCGCCGGATAAATAAAGATCTGTGATAACTACAACTTCAGCCTCTTGAAAACATCCTTCAAGCTCATGGGCAATATGCCTCATACGGCTGGGTCTGTGCGGTTGGTATATGGCAACGAGCCTTCTTTCCCCAATTGCTTGGCGAATAGCGGAGAGAGTGGCGCGGATTTCAGTAGGATGATGTGCATAATCATCATATACAAGGCAGCCTGAGCCAGCTTCTTTTTTCTCTAATCGGCGTTTGGTTCCATGGAAGGAGTAAAATGCAGAGCGAATCGTTGTCTCGCGCATTCCCAGGGAAAGGGCCAGGCCAAATACGGCTGTTGCGTTCAGCACATTATGCCTTCCTAGAAGCTGAATGGCTATATCCTTGTAAAGAACGCCTTTTACACGCACATCAAATCGAGACCCATCTTCACAAGCACGGATGCTTTCAATTCTGATGTCATTGCGTGGAGAAAATCCATACGAAAGCCCATTTGGCTGCAGTTTCCAGAGCCTTTCATCATCCCCGCAAAAGATAAGCATATTTGGATCCGGAGCTTTTTGCATAAACTCCTTAAAGGCTGCTTCCAGATTTTCGATAGACCCAAAGTGAGCAAGGTGATCTGTGTCAATGTTTGTGACAATTGCCCCAATATATGGGTACTTTAAGAATGTTCCATCGCTTTCATCCGCTTCTGCGACAAAGTACTTTCCCCTGCCATAGCGCGCATTTGTTCCAAAATTGAGCATGATGCCGCCAACAGCAAAAGAGGGGTCGCTGCCTGCTTCATAAAGAATATGAGAAAGAAGTGCGGTCGTTGTTGTCTTCCCATGGGTTCCTGTCACAGCAAGCACTTCGTAGCCTTCCATAAGCTCTTTTAAAAGGTCTGATCGATGGAGAATGGGGTATCCCTTTTTTTTTGCTTCCGCAAACTCAGGGTTGTCTTGGGGAATTTCTGAACTTACAATAACTTTTGCTTCACAAAGGGGAAGGTTCTCCACAGCATGTCCAGCAGTGACTTTTGCACCAAGAGTTTTTAGCCGCTCTGCCATAGCTCCAGCTTTCATATCACTCCCAGAAACCTCACAAACCCCTTTTTCCAGCAGGATAGTAGCCAGCCCGCTCATGCCAATGCCTTCTATCCCGATGAAATGTACATTTTTCTTCATATAGGCTCCTTGTGAAGGGTTTTTAGGATCATCGTGACAAAATCGCCTCTTTTTCTTGGAGGAGGAGAAATTTTGTGCTGCATTAGCAACCAGTGAGCTAGATGCGAGAAAACAGCATCCGGTGAGGCTTCCTTCTCATCGATCACGGACGCTTTGCCCCGAAAAGAGGCGGAAAGAGCATTTTTCTTTTGATGATCATCTGTTGCTTGCGGATAAGGAATATAGATAGCTGGCTTTTGGAACGCTTCAATCTCAGCTATTGCTGATGCCCCAGATCGAGAGATCACTACATCTGCTGCAGCAAGGGCATTTTCCATACGCTGTTCAAATGCCATAACTTTAGCTAACACCCCTAAATCCTTGTATTTTTGCGAAAGAAGTGCTACCTCCTCCTTGTTTCCTGCAAGATGAATCACTGAAAGGCGCCTTTCTTCAGAAAAACGAGAAAGAACTTTAGGCATGAGCTTATTTAATGCCTTAGCCCCCTGAGATCCTCCCATAACAAGGATCGTGGGGATCTGAGAGGGAAGTCCAAAATAATTTTTTGCGTTCTCCGTAGAAGGAGGCTCTCTTAAATGCCTCCTCAAAATAGGCTCAACTGGATATGTTTTCCCATGAAGTTTGGAAAAAGCTTCTTCAAATGGACACGCAGTCCACTCAGCCGAAGAAGAAAACAGCCTGATAACCCGTCCTGGAACTGCATTTGCTTCATAAAGCACAAAAGGTATTTTTTTTAAATATGCAGCAAGGATAACTGGCAGGGCATGATAGCTTCCAAAGCCAACCACAAGATCAATATTTTTTAGGAGTGGCAGAGAGGCAAAAAAACCTTTCGTGTTACGACTTATAAAGCGCAAAATACTAAATGGCGAAAGGGAAAGTGGGGAAGC
>PMZB01000193.1 GCA_003170575.1 Chlamydiia bacterium
CGGCTACTCTATTCCTGACTTGTAAACTCCAGGTTTATGGCGTAGAATAGGCCAAATCATTTTACTGAAGTGAGTGGCTCATGAGAAAAGATTCAGTTTTTAACATAGTGGCAGCCCTGGTCTTTGCTGTTACGATTATCAGCTTCGGGGCGTACCTTTTCCACCTAGATAAAAAGGTGGATCATATTTCCCGCCCGGTGCATCTATTTAGTCCTCATCAGATTGAGTCTCTGAATCTTTCTAAAACTGATTTTCCCGACACCATGCCTCATGATCTTAATAAATTTTGCTATATCTTCTGCCAGCAACCGCTCTTTTGGTTGGCTAAGGGTGAGCATTCTTTTGTTTTTGTGACAAAAAATGGAGCTCACGTTGTAAAGTTTTTGCCTCTACGCCAGCGTCCCAAGGTCTTGCAGCAGATGGCATTAAGCAGTCAGCTCGCATATGACCTTCTTCGAGCAGAAACAGGACTTGTCTATCTTCACCTCAATAGAACTGCAAGAATTGCTCGCGGTATCTGTTTGACCGATTTTTACGGGCAGCAACACAGAATCTGCGGCGATAACACACGATTTGTTGTACAACTCAAAGCCAGTCCTCTTTTCCCCACATTGTTTGAGTTGATTAAGAATGGCAAGATAGAAGAAGCAAAAGCACGCATTGATCAGGTGATAGATCTTCTTCAAACGATTGCAGAAAAAAAAATATCGGATGGTGGAGAAGTATCTAGCTTAAACGATGTTATAGGATTCACTCCTGAAAGAGCCATCTTTGTAGATACGTGGGAGTTCTTTAAAGCTCCCTACATCGATGTGAAGGCCCGAATGCAATATGAGCTAGGCGTGCGTTTAAATCCCCTTAAAAAATGGCTGGATATAGTCAGCCCAGAGTTGGCTGAGTACTATCGCTGCAAAAGAGATGCATACTTAGGAGTCCAATCGGGACATACTCAGACAACCTGAAGAATTGAGGGGGGAAAAAATAACCACGAGCCGGGACCCGTGGCTTTCGTAAACTTAAGTCATACGGGATGTAGCACTCATTTTATCATTAGAAACCATTCTGGAAACCAATATTTTTTCTTAAGTCCCTAATCACTAGACATATATTCAAGTGAACACTTCCTTTCTTCGTAAGTTGTGTTAAGATCCAAAAGCGCTTGGAAAAGGGTTTGGATCTCTTTTTCTCGCTTGCCAGTGGATTTTAAGAGGGTCAGAATTGTTTCTTTTTTCTCTTCTTGATACGCCTGTTCTAATTGCTGGAGCTCTGCCTTTTGGACTTCTTCTAGAGCAATGATTTTCTTTTCTTGTATCTCCATTTGGGTTTTTATGGGTTTAAGCAGCTTTGAACGTTGGGCCACAGCCTCTGCGCGGGCTCTTCTGTCTTCTATTCGAGGGGATGGTTTTGCAGCGGGTTTTTCCTCTATCTCTTCCTCAAACCCTCCTTTTTCTAAGAACTCCTCATAGGTGCCTAAGAAAAGTTCCTGCCTGCCCTGGTGGCAGATAATGAGAAGATCAGGTTGAAACCGCTTGAGTACAAGTTCGCTATGGGTGACAAGCACGACTGCGCCGCTAAAGGCTTCAAGCGCATCCATAAGGGCTTCTATAGACTCGATATCTAAGTGATGAGTAGGCTCATCGAGAAAGAGGACATTACAGGGCTTTGCTAAAATCTTCCCCAACAGAACGCGGCTTTTTTCACCTCCAGAAAGGATGCTCACCTTTTTCTCGGAGAGCTTTCCTGAGAACATCATGAGTCCAGCTAATGACTTGACGGCTGTATAAGGGAGGTTGGGATTGGCTGCAGCGATCTCTTCTTCCACACTCTTTTCGGGTGAGAGGCGTTCAATATTTGTCTGACCAAAGTACCCTGAAGTAATAGTGTCAGCATAAATACAAGTTCCTTTGGTTGGAGGAAGCTCTCCTGCAAGCAAAGAAAGCAGCGTTGATTTGCCGCTGCCGTTTTTTCCAATGATCGCAACTCTTGTAGACTTTTCCAGAAGTAAGGATACATCTTTTATAAGAGGGGAGTCTGTATAGGAAAATTCAATAGAAGAGGCTTCCAGAAGCTTTTTTCCAAGAAAGGGCTTTTCCTGAAAGGAAAATTCGAGCGATTCAATGGCTTTAAGCTCCTCAAGGGCTGGTATCTTTGCCAGCATCTTCACTCTTGACTGTGCTTGAGAGGCTTTTGACGCTTTTGCGCCAAGCCTATCAATGTAGGATTGCATGTGGGAGATCTTTTTTTCCTGCGTAGCTTTTTGTTTTTCGTAGAGCGTCTCTTGCTCCACGATCAGAGAGAAAAAGTTGGAGGTTGGTCCTTGGACCTTTTTTATTTGGTTTCTGTGAATTCCGAGTGTGTGGGTTATGATGCCATCCAAAAATTCGCGATCATGGGAGATCAGAATAAGCTCTTTTTGCCAACGCTGCAGAAATCTGTTTAAAAACCTTAAGGAAAGAATGTCAAGATAGTTTGTAGGCTCATCTAGAAGCAGGCAGTCGGGTTCTGAGAGAAGCACTTTTGCAAGGTGCAGCCTGAGGTGAAATCCTCCTGAAAGTGTGCTCACAGGGGATGAAAGAGTTTCTTTTGTAAAGCCAAGTCCTAGAAGCATCGCTTCTGCTTTAAAAACTTGTGTCTTTTCTTCTGCTGGCAAGCCTAAACATGCTTCTTCCACGATGTTTTCATGGGAAAAACGAATATGTTGGTTCAGATACCCTAACTCGTAGTCTTTTGGTATAAGTATCGAGCCTGTGTCAGGAGACTCTTCTTGAGTCAAGAGGCGTAAAAGTGTGGTTTTCCCTGAGCCATTACGCCCAACCAATCCTACGCGTTCTTTCTTATTGATAGAAAACGTGGCATTAAGAAAAAGCGGCACACCTGTATACGAAAGAGATAAATCTGAACACTGTATCATATTTTACTAAAAACTGGCTTTCGGTTTTCGAAATAGCATATATACTCAAAACCAATAGAGGCAAGTTTTTGGAGAACAGGAATAAAGTGGTCTCCTATTTGTGTAACAACATGAGAGTCTGAGCCAAGAGTAAGAATTGTTCCGCCAAGCTCTTTATATCGTGTGAGAATATCAAATCCAGGATGAGGTGCTTTCAACTTGTAGAAATAGCCTGCTGTATTAACCTCAATGCCTTTGCCTTTTTGGATAACGGTCTTAAGAATCATGTCGATGATATCAGAGTAGTCTTTGAAAGAAAGGGAGGGGTCTTCATACGGAACATACCTTGTGATAAAGCCAATGTGCCCTACGACATCAAAATTATCAAACATGCTCACTGAGTCATAGAGAACAGTCAGATACCGGCGATACACTTGCTCCTTGGTCCAGGATTCGTTTAAGGGGCGGCGGCACACATCGATCGAGTCAACCACATGGGTTGAGTTAATAACAAAATCAAAAGAGTTCTCCTGAACCATTTTGGAGGCGCGCTCCACTATTTGAGGCTGAAATCCAAGCTCAAGCCCTTGGAGCACTTTAAAACTTCCTGCATATTCGTTTTTGAGCTCGTTCAAAATTCGGGCTCTGTCTTTAAAATCAAAGCCTGGCTGAGAGAGGTTATTGGGATAATCAAGATCTGCATGGTCAGTGACTGTGATCCCCGCTAACCCTACCTTTATGCCTTGAAGAACAAGGTTTTTGATGGAAATCTGGCTATCGCTTGAAAAGTGGCTGTGCACATGACAGTCTACAATATTTTGTAAACTCATAAGAAATCCATGGAAAAAATTGACTACGCTCAACTATAGCTGGAGTATACATCTAATGTAAAGGAAAATTTCGAGAAAGTGTATGGATGAAGAACATTTTGATGGGAAAAAGCTCATTGTCTCAGACAAAGAGTGGATTCGTCGCTTAACCCCAAAGCAATATAAGGTTATGAGGGAGCAGGGTACAGAGCCTTCATTCCAAAATGAGTTTTATGATTTCAAGGATCATGGGATTTTTGTCTGTGCAGGGTGCGGCCTTCCTCTTTTTAGTTCTGACACTAAATATGATTCAGGAACCGGCTGGCCAAGCTTCTGGGAGCCTCTTTTTCCAGAGAACGTTACTTATCGGGAAGACAAAGGATTTTTCAGCTCCCGCACTGAAGTTATTTGCAGCCGCTGTGGATGCCATCTTGGGCATATTTTTAATGATGGCCCGCTGCCTACCAGAAAGCGCTTCTGCATGAATTCGCTTTCCATGAACTTTCACAAAAAAGAAGAATCATCTTCTCTCTAGATAGAGATAGTGCACCTCTACATGCATCAGATTAATTGGAGGGCCTTGTTGTTCCTTTTTGGGCTGGAAAATAGCGGATGGAGCAATTTCACCTTTTTCATCAATTAAAAATGGGTCATTAGGTTTAAAAGGACACCCATACACAACAATGGGGCGCTTGTAGATATTAGCAGCACACTCCCATACAATAGAGGAGGTCCATTCTGGTCGTTCCATGTTGTCGTAGGTTTCAGTAAGCGAAGCTACGGCATCTTCTCCAAATTTCTCAGTAAGTTCTTCTTTGTTCTGTTTCACATATTCGACAACTTTCGAGCGAAAGTCGCGTACGTGTTTATAGAGCTGCTCTAGAGGAACCTTTCTTTTATCCTCAACATCATGTCCCAGAAGTCCTATAAGAAAGGCATTAATACTGCAATTCCCATCATGGAGCCTGGTATCGAAAATATTCATAAATTTAACAAGAGCGCTCGCAAAGTTGCCTGCAGCATGACTGCACTCTGGGATATCCTCACGAGGGGTATAATCAGCTAAGCCTTCTCTATTGAATGGAATTTTATTACCAGGTTTCAAAGCTACTGGGTGTTCTGATATTGCTGTGGTATATTGTCCTAAGTCAGAGAATAACAATTTTGCATCCTCTGTCAGCACCTTTTTCACCACATTTGTTGGATCTGCATTCTCCAACAGATCCAAAAACTTTTCTGTACGGGGATCATCTAATGCACTCTCCGCATCGATGGAGAGAAGAGGACTTGATACGCATGCAGCACAAAGTGAATAAAATTCTTGGGGTGAAAGCTTCTGAACAGTTTCTACAAATGACTGAAAGATTTGTGGGGGAAAATTCGGATTGGGTGTGACGGGAGAAAGGGTATGCAGGGGATAGTCTGCTTTAAATTCCCAAAATTGATGCTCGTCCATCCCAGGATTGTCCTCAAGCAACACCTCAGGTTTATGCTCTAAGTATTTTAGGTAAAAGCGAACAAAGGGGCTTAGCTGTATGTCTACGACTCCTGGCTTAGCGGAAGAGTGCGCATGCCTTGCGAGGAGACATAATAACAAAAATAAAAGTCCATGCTGGTGGGCCACATTGTCAAGATCAATCAATCTCTGAAGTGATGGAGTAGAACACATGGTTTGGGCCATTTTTTTGAGAAGCGGACGAAACGTCCGTGCTTCCTTAAATGCGTCGCTTGTGATGAGTGTTGTTTCAAGTTCCCGTAAGTTCTGCTCAGAGAATGTTATTGAGGACTTTCCTCTTTCAGCCGCGGTCACATCTCTCATCTCGACATCTTGCTGAGATGATTCTTTCTCCAGGTCCTCTTTGTGCGGCATTAATCTGGTGAACTGGTCATAAGCTTTATTGACATCACGATCCATAACCAGAGCAGGGAATGCATTCTTCAGTTGGAAAAATAATTACGGGTTGAGAGCTCAAGAGTTTAGCTTTTCCTTTCCAGAAAGCAGTAGTGCATGCTTTCCCACCATAGAAGGGAAATTGGAGGGCCTTGGGGAGGCTCTTTGGGCTTGAAGGTCGCAGTAGGTTCTATTTCTCCCTTTTCCCCGATCGAAAAGGTATCGCCTGGATTCTCCGGGCAGCCATATACAAGGATGGGGCGATTGTAGATATTGGCAGCGCACTCCCAGACAAGAGCGGTGGTCCATTGTGGGTTGTCCATATTCGCATACCCATCAATTAATTCCTGGACCTCGTCTTTTTCTATCACTTTGCCTTTTACCATCACCTTTTCCTTGGGGAATTTCTCTTCGAGCTCTGCCTTATGCTCGCGAGCATAAGCAACTATCTTCTTGCGGAAATCTTGAACCATCGCCTGGAGAGCTTCGAGAGGGATCTTTTTTTCATCTTTTAAGTCAAGTCCAAGGGCTCCCAAAAGAAACGCGTTGATACCGCAGCTTCCTTCGTGTAATCGAGGATCATGGGGCTCCATGTTCTTATTGAGAACGGCACTCGCATAATTTCCTGCAGAAAGAAGATAATCAGGGATCTGCTCCAACGGCGTATAATCAGCAGCACCATCTCTATAGAAGGGGATCTTATTGCCGGCTTTAAGAGGTATCGGTTTTTTTGGCATGGCTGGGACATAGTTCATTGCTATGTTATTAAGCCACAATTTTGTGGTCTCGGTCAGAACCTTTTTTGCCACATTATCCTTTTCTATTACCTCCAAAAACCTTGAGGCGCGTGGATCATCCAATGCACTATCAGCGTCAATGGAAAGAAGCTGAGGACCTACACAAGCAGCACAGAGAGAGTAAAATTCAGATTCAGAAAGCTTTTTAACGCCTTCAGCAAAGGAAAGAAAGGTTTGTGGAGGAAAATTAATGTTGGGGGTAAGTGGGGAAAGTGTGTGGAATGGATAATCTGATTTGAAGCTCCAAAGATCTTTCTCCTCAATTCCAGGATTATCCTCGGGTCTCACCTTCGGCTGAGGATCTATGTATTTGAGCGGGAAGCGGACAAATGGGCTGAGAGCCGCATCAACTTCATGAGGCTCTGATGCGAGCTTTGCATGCCGTGTGAGAAGAAATAATGCCATGAATACAACACCATTGATATGAGCTAAATTTTCAAGATCTATCGTTTGCTCAAGACCAGGTGTGCGACAAATTGCTCTGAAAAGATCTTTGAGAAGCGTCCGAAAACAGTCATCCTTCTTAAAAGAAGAGCTTGTTAAAAAGCGCTGTTCCAGCTCTTGAAGGGTTTGTTCAGTAAATGGAAACGAAGGAGTTTCTTCCATGGGCTCTGGGGCAGCTGATGGTTGTGGCTCTGGAGGCGCCATCTCAACATCTTCTTCAGGAGTCACAGGTGTCATCTCGACTTCTGGTGGAGCCTCTTCTAAGCGCAGTGTGGGGGTGAAACGGTTGTATACAGTATCTGTATCGCGATCCATGGAAAGCGTAGGAAATGTTTCCCGCAAATGCAGACCAATTCGTCCTATCTCATAATACATTTCTTCGTCTGGGCTATCTTCGGGTTCTCCGTTCTCTAACGCAGTGACTAAAGAATCGATCCAGCCAGGCTCTGCATTTTCATTCTGGATAATTTGTCTCCGAAGAGTGATGGCGGGAACGGAGCACGAGAAATCATTGAAAGCACCTCGCGGATATACGCTTCCTGCTGTTGTGTGAAGGGGAGTGCTGTCTGAAGCAACACATAGGGAGGATGCCGGCTCTGCGCTTCCCCATGTAAGAAAGGATTGGCCTGCGCATACCCTTGTAGAAACTCTTGCAGATAAGAGCATATAAACTACAGCTGCTGGAACATCCACATCAAACTTGATCATTGTTTGAGTAAGGGCGTTCAAAGGATCGTTGGAGTCAATATCTTTCAACTCGGAAAAAGGATGTTGAAGAGTCACATCACTACTTGCTTCCTCGACAATATCTTTTGCTTGCTGTTCTGGCATCCTAAGCAGCCCTTCCCAAGGTTTAAGTGGAAGTTTTGATTCGAAGCGAGGGAAGGAACACAGAATCCGTATTTTTTGCTCGTCGGAAAGAGTTTGGAGGCGAGGTGTGCCGTCTGGTAGCTTTTGCTCCAGCCATGTTTTTGCCTCTTGGAATGTCTTTGTGAAGAGAAATCTGATAAGAGGCTCGGTGGCAACCGCCTTGAGCGGCAGATCAGCAATCTGTGTTTCGAGGAGGCCGAGAGCTTCGGCAAGGTACTGTGTCGAAAGAATACCTGGAGGGAATTTTCCGAGAAGAATACGGCTCTCTTCAGGAGTTAATTTGGAAGCGAACTTATAGACATCTTTTTCGCTAAAATGCTTAGGCTCCTTCTCACCTGGTGCTGTATGAAGTGTTTTGTATACCCTCATCGCAGAGGTTAATTCAACTTCCTGGTCATCTATCGAACGGTCCGGGAAAAATGGATCAATGAGGCGCAGAATAAAATCTCGTTTTTCTTTAGAGACAAAGATCCCTTGTATAAGGTTCATGGAAGAAGGAATAAGCGATGCAAATCTGTCGAAAAATGTATTGATTTCTTTTTTATCGGAGAATGATTGTCGAAGACTCTCTGGAGATATTTGTAAAATTTTCTCCAAAGGAAATACTTCCTCCCAGGGGATGTCGAGAACTGTTTGGAGTATCAAGTTACTGGTTTTGGTGTCATAGCCAAGTTTTTTTAAAAATTGCAGGGAGGCTAAGACTTGTTTCAAGATACCACCTATTGCTAGATCGGGAATTTGGGGAAAGGAAGAAAGTAATCCTTGAAATAAATCAGGTGAGAGTCCCTCGTTAAGGAGATCCTGAAGTTCATTTTGTGCGCAGGATATATTCAGTAAAAAAACGAGCCCTTGACGAACGAACGTTAGTCCAGTCTCCTCATCAACACTGTTCAGAGCATTGACAACAGCACTCTGTAATGGTTCTGGAAGTTCCGATATGTTTTTTTGAGCAACATTTTTTCCGATTTCCTTGAGAGTTGAATACGTTTCATCTTCCTCATCCATTGGTGTCATGTTTTTGAGAATCGGCTCATATATGGAGATAGAGCAATACGGCGTTGTAAACACAGCCATACCTAATGCAGCATCAGCTAACGATTCGGACGATTCGGACTCACACAATTTTTTGATTGACGGCCCGAAGGCTTGTAACAATTGCTCTCGGGCTCTTGAGTATGCAGGAGAAACCGAAGCTCCTAGTCCTGGGTACTCCAAAAAAGTTTCCTCTTTTAAATAGTGAACAAAGGCTAATACGTCTTTAAACCGTTCACGTATTTGTCTAAAGGGTAAAGACTCCCTAGGAAGAAAAAAATTGGATTGGCCTGTTTCAGTAACGGTTTTTTTAAAAAGTTTTATGTCCCTTTCTTTATCGTGTTGAATTTTTTTTAGGAGAAGACTTTTCAAGTTCTCGCTTGATTGTTTGCCTTCAGGGTAAGCGTCAACGCTACCCA
>PMZB01000295.1 GCA_003170575.1 Chlamydiia bacterium
CTCTACGAGTTCAATATTTATCTACAAGATAAAAAGAGATCGGTGTGTTCACAAGAAATTCGCCAGGCAACGACACTTGCTCAGCTTCAGGCTCTTGCGAAATTCATATCAAATGATCAAGATCTAAGCAGATGTTATGATCTTCCAACCACTGTCAGTAAGCGAAAGGCAGAACTAGAAAAGAGCCTTGTAGAGGAAGTTAAGACCCGCTTTGGGGATGTAGATATTACAGAGAAAGAATTGCTAAAAAGATTACCTAAAGACAGCTTGTTACGTATTTTTGCAGATAGGATTCCGACCTTCATAAGGGGAATAAATGTGGAATTGGTGCTGGGCTTAGAGGGAAATAGCTCCAACTTTAAACAAGCACTGAGAAAGCTAGAACTTGGTGTGCACCCAGATAAAGTGGGAAATGAATACAGACAAGTAGCGACTAAGCTCTGGAAAGTGTTAGAACCGATTAGAGCATATGTTACTCCAGGCTAAAACAAAGTGAAGCTCGATGCATTTTCCGCACTTTTCTGGTGGTGTAAAAGCCTAAATTTGGATATAATTTCTTTATATTGTCTATAACTATATTATTTTTTCGGAGAGAGATATGTCAGAACACATTCAAGGAATGGACCATGCAAAGGGTTTTGTCGATGCATATTATTCAGCTGAAACAAAGGGCCAGTATGTTTGCTGTGAGAACGGTGTATACAGTGCATGCCAGAGAAAATCAGACTTAAGAACAAATGACATCGCCAAGCTCGCGTGCGTGGCTTTTGATCATAGTTCAAGCCTAAAAGATTTGGTGCATCTTTATGATGCGTTGGAGAACCATGTAAACAGGCTGGACCCGGCAGCAATACGATTCTTAAGAAAAATCCATTGTCCAGGAGTAACTTTCATAAGGACTCTTGTACTTCATATCCCCTTCACAGCGTCAGCTAGTATGCTATCAACGATGGAAAAGATTGAAGCAAGTATTTCTTATGAGACCCTAGAAAGCAGAGATCCCTCTGATCAAGATCTTGAAGATTTTGACTTGGTGAAAAGATGGTATAAAACTCATAAAAAAGATACACCAGCCCAGACACTCATTGTATTTTCCGCTGTATGGACTAATATACAAAAGGCGAACACAATGCGGGAGCTTATTTCCTCAATAGGGGAGGTAACACGTTGTCCTATGCTAAAAATCAGGCAGAAGATTGTGCCAATTTTAAAGCAGAAGATTAAAGATGCTTCTCCTCAAATTGCTGAATTGAAAGCTAATGAGATTGGTAAAATGGCCGATTCTATAGAATTGCTTGAGGATGATTTTGTTGAAACGAGGATCGATCTGAGAAAGCAATTAAACCAAAGAATTGCTTCAGAGCCCACTTTGAGTGGAATAGTTAAGATCTATTCCGACGTGAAATTTAGTGCCAGGGAAGCACCATATATCAAGTCTTGTAAGGACAAGATTGAAGAGTTAGTGCCTTCTGAAATAGAGCGTGCCTCAAGTGTAGAAGAACTGTGGAAGATAGAGGAATCCCTAGCGCAAGTGATCGTTGATTGTTGGGAAATGGGAGTGCGGTATCAAATATCGATTAGAGAAAAGATAAAAAAATTAATTTCTTCGCAGGAAGATTTGACTAAATTGCTCTTGATTAGTGAAACGTTGAGATTATCAAAACCCAATTTTCAGCGTATGTTGAGTGATATTCGATCATCAATTTTGGAGCAAGCAGAAAAAATAAAATCTTTGCCCTCCGATCCAGCAGAAACTCTAAAAAACTTAAAAGAATTACTTAGAAGGTTTTGCTCTCAACCTTAACACCAATTGCCTTCTACCATCGGCCCAATGTTTCGATTTAAAACAAATGGATCTCGATGGAGGAAATGCGGCTTCCTGCATCGCTCTGCGGGTCAGGAATCAGCTTTTCCACTTGGCGGATGGAAGACATCACGGTGGAGTGGTTTTTCTCGAAAACATCGCCGATCTTGATGAAGGGGAGTTTGAGATGTTTGCGAATCAGGTACATGGCAATTTGCCTGGGTCCTACGTACTCTCGATTTTGCGAGCGGCCAAGTAAGTCTTCCCGCTTGATTCCAAAGCTTTCTGCTGTCGCTTGAATGATCTTTTCTGGGGTAAGCGCTAGCTCAGTCTCCCGTTCGATAAGATCCGAGAGCATGTCTTGCATAGCTCCCACAGTCATGGTTGCAGATGGGCCTAGAGCTCTATTTTTGGCCATTCTCCATCGCAGCATAAGTGCTTCAAGAGCTTGGGTGCAGGCTTTTGGTGAAGAATGAAATAAATCAGATAAAGCACTGATTATGCGTTGTGGAAGCAGAAACGAAAGAATAGAACTTTTTTTCTCAAGAAGGGATGGAAAGCTCTTTCTTGGCAATGAGGAAAGAGGAAGAACCACGCCCCATTCAAACCGGCTGACAAGCCGAGGTTCAATAAACTGAAGCTGTTGGGGGAAGCAATTGGCTGCAAGAAGAATATGCTTTCCTGCAACATGCAGTGTGTTAAAGGTGTGGAAAAGCTCTTCTTGGGTCGTGATTTTTCGTGAGAAAAGGTGCACATCATCAAGGATCATCACGTCAGCTGTTCTCCACAGCTTTCTAAAAGCAGACATCTCCCCTGAGCGAATAGAGCGGACAACATGTTCGGTGAAAAGTTCAGAGCGGGCCATCACCACGTTCAATCCAGCTTGTCGCAGCCTATGAGCAGTAGCTGTGAGTAAATGTGTTTTGCCTGAACCAGTTGGACCACAGATATAGATTGGATTGGGAGGAGGCGTTTTTAAGGGATTTTCCTGTGCAGATACGAGCGGGGAGAGCTTTTTAAAGCGCTCTGAAGTTACGTGTGTACAGAGCTCTTTAAGCAGGCGTACAACAATCTCGTTATCTACTTGGCTTATAAAGTGTTCAAACGTACAGAAAGGGTCAAGTTCAGGAAAGTGAAGAGCTGTTTCTGGGGTTTGTGTCTTTGGGGGCTGCACTTTAGGCGGGGCTTTTTTCCCACTTGTTTCTACAATCACTTTGATTGGCGTGCCGACAGGATCTGTAAACGTCTGTAAGCGCGGGCGGAGATGTTCCTCAAACCAGAGCGCTTGAAACGAATCCTTTACTTCTACATACAATTTCTGGTTGATTCCTTGTCGGACAACAAGGCTTCGCACCCATTTGTCAACCGTTTCTTTGCCTAACTCTTGATCAAGCCTTTCCAGAAAGGCGTGCCAGCAGGAAATTATCCCTGTACCTGCCTGATCAACCATGCTCCCTCCAACTCATCGTGGAACTGGTAATGACGCTTTTGTCATTTTTCTATTTGTCCACCACTGTTGCAAGATACCAAGAAGCATCGAAGAGATCCAGTAAATGTTAAGTCCAGAGGGGAATTGATAAAAGAGCACTGTCATGACAACGGTCATTATATTACCCACAGCGCGCTGCTGTCTTTGTTGATCCGTCCATTGCTTCTGATCTTTGGGTAGATTGCCGGAAAGCGATTGTTGCCACCACATGGTAGCGCCAAGAAGTATGGGGAGCAGATGCAGCTGGCTGCCAATAAGGAAGAAGGAGAAATGCCAGTCTAAAACCACATCTGGGGCAGAAAGATCCGTAATCCATCCGGGTATGAAGGGGGCGCCTCGCAACTCAAATGTTGTTTTTAAGAGGTCAAACATACCAATAAGAAAAGGCATCTGGATAATGAGCGGGAGGCAGCCTGAAAAAGGATTTACTTTCTTTTCTCGATAGAGCGCCATAAGCTCAGCTTGGGCTTTAGAAGGCTCTTTTTTGTATTTTTCCTGAATAGCCTTAATAAGAGGAGAGATCTCTTGCATGGATCGCATGGAGCGCATGGACCACTGATTCAGCGGGTACATTAAGATGCGAAGAACAACTGTTGTCAGGATGATAGAAAGGCCCCAGGAATGTGTCAGGGAATGAAGTGCATTCATGATAATGAACAGAAACTTCGCAAAGGGTTCTGAGATAAAAGCAAAAAACCCGTGGAAGGTCTGGCATGCAACATAGTTTGTGGGCTTCTCATACACTTTCAGGGAGTTTGCATCGATTGTTTTCAGGACAGACTCGGCAAAAGGCCCAGCAAACATGCGCATCTGCATCTTGGGGGCGGTTGGCGGGTAGGGAAGAAAAGCATCATATCCTGGTGTTGTAGCAGCTGAGACTATGCCATGATCAACTCGCGTTATTCTTGAAGGAAGATCCTCCACTTTTGTAAAAGTCATTCCAGGGGAAATATCCTTTAATGGGTCCAGAATAATCCCAAAAAACCCATTTGAGTTGCATATCCAGTCAGGAAGGGTGGTTTGACTTCGAAAAGTTGTTTTTGGCAGATCGATTCGTTCAACAGTTCCCTTATCCCCGCGAACAACTCTATATTTAAGCGTGGCTCCGCTTGCTCCTGAAATCCATTCTATTTCGGGAACTCCACTTGAAATTTCAATGCCTTTTCTCTCTCCATCTATTGCGATTTCTACATCAAAACAGTAGGGAAAATCATTGACATCCTTTGGGAAGGAGATTTTTTTCTGAATATGACGACGAGCCTGTTTTGCTTCCAAAACAATTTCCGTTGGGGAAAAAGAGACAACATGGAAGGGAAGGGATGAAAATTCTTTGTATTCTGAGGTGAGAGCCAGCGCTGCAAGGCCAGGCTGTTCTTCATCAGATCGCCGAAGAAGGGGGTAATATCCTCCTACTGTTTGCTTCTTAATAACTCCTGTGGATTCATGGGCTTGGACCAAGGGGAAGCGGTTTGCTTCAGGACACTGTTCTGCAAGCTTTTTATCAGTCTCAACGGGGAGAACCACACTGTGCGGAAAGAGAGGGCCTTTGAAGGGGAGGTTGATTTCAACAATGGATCCGCCCTTAGAAGAAAACACAAGCTGTTGATACTCGTTTTCTAAAACATAGTACTCTGTGGAATTTTCTTTTGGCGGCGGCACTGGTTCAGCAGCAGGGGAGATTTCTTCTTTTACTTCTTTTGGCGGGCAAGGCTTTGGCAGAGACGGGGTAAACCATGAGTTCACGACCATGAGGGCCATACTCAAAGCGAACACAAAAAAAAGAGTTCTTTTATCCATAGAGAGTTGTTATCTCGTATTTTAAAAATGATTGCGTATAAGGGTACCAGGAATCCTCATATAGGACAACTATACACATACCCACTCCCTCCGCTTTGCATCGGAGTGGGTATGTGTATAGGGACTGGTGCATGATAATGTTTTCACAGACATGCACAGGAAAGCTATCTACAACATAATAGGAGAGCTTTTTAATACATATTTTCTATTG
>PMZB01000080.1 GCA_003170575.1 Chlamydiia bacterium
GAACAAGACGTTAAGCCAGACCCAACCAAGTTCTCTTCCAACACTGTGCAAAGGGTTAAGGCTCTTGCAGCTTTGATATTGGCTGATAAGCTTGAGGCAGACGTGGCTCGTATAATGGACGAACTTGTACAAGCCTTTGCTAGTAAAAATAATGAAGCTCTGTTTAAGTGTATAGAGGATATGAAATCGTTGATTGACAAGAATCCTTTTAGCAAAAATCCTGTTCCTCGCATAAACATTAGTCCTAGCCCTAGTTTACAATTAAGGGGAAAGTAATTTTTTACCATGCCCTCAAAATAGATCTAGGAACATATTAAAGAAAGTTGTTGCCAAAAGTTAGGGCATACGGGTTATGGAGAGAAATCGGCGCTTAATTGTAAACTCGGGCTAGAGAAGCAAAAAAGCTTCTAGATGAGCTGTATGGGGTAATAAAAACAAGAGATTATAAAGCCCATCCTGTTACTGATCTATATTACTTTCTACGATGTCTTTCAGAGGATGGAGGTATTGCATTCTACGAAGACCTACGCAACACCTTTCCCAGCCAGTTTAAATCCTTGCCAAGTATTTCTGATAAATTATCTGTATTACAAGGAATAACACTGCCGCACGGCCTATTTGTCAGCTGCGACAATTATACTGAAAAAATAGAAGGCATAATAGAGCCATTGGTGGTTGAGCAAATGGATACCTTGTTGAAGGAGATAGATGCTGAGCTTAAAACCAATCCTGCCGGGCTTGACAAGAAACAACTGGTCAAGACAATGGAAGAGCATTTTCTTCCTAGCTATGCGTCTACGGAAGGTTTTCTTACTTCCCTAGCAAAGTATTGTCCAGCTCTTCTAGAAGATCTTCTGTACAGCCGACTTGCAGATATTGAGGCTAGGTTGGGAAAAGGCGAAGTCATCGTTGGGCCATGTGTAGGGTATATGATAGCTAGAAAAATTGCTGAGCAAAATCACCTATCAGTGCCAAAGCTTTCGGATGATGATGTAGCTCGTCTCAAAGGACTATTTGACAAAATGCTCATAAATACGCTTGGGCCTGATGGAAATGAGTACATTTTCTGGGTGGCTGAAGCATGTAAATGGATGAGAGAAGTGTTCTCAATTTCTGGTTCTCTTCTCTTCTCTTCTCTTCTCTTCTCTCTCAAGATCTGTTTGATAGCATTAAAAAACGTTTTTCCGAACAAGCAAAATATGAATTAGCCTTACTAAAGCAGAAGGGAACGAGCCTTTCCGATGCAAACCTTCGCTTAGGAGCTCTCATTCGTGAGCTTCCGCTTACCAAAGACCAGCAAGATGAATTGGTTAAAATGATCGAGGCTATTAAACTGTAACGCTCGCGCCTGCAGCAGCTTCTAGAAAACCGTTACCCCAGAGTTCTTTTATTTGATTGATCGCTTCCTTTCCCGTGCAATGACATGGAGCAATTTGTTTGATGCCCATTTGCTTAAGGTGCAGAACATGTTGACGAACTGTCTTCTGAGACATTTTGAAAAAATGAAAGCCTCCTAGAATAAGCGTTGGAGGCTTTCCAAAATCATGAAGAACCTTTTCGACAATAGTAACAATGCCTGGATGTGCACATCCAGTGATTAAGACAAGCTCTTTACCCTCTTCTATGACAAGTGATTGCTCAGTTATAGATCCTTTCATTTGCCCTGTAGACCAGATGTGAGGGGCAATCTGAGCTCTTTCTTTGATATAGATAGCGCGGCTGCCTTTTGAAGTGATCTTTGGGGCAAGTTTATATTTTGAGGAAGCTGGGATAAAGCATTGAAGAGGTCCGTGAGGAAGAAGGAAAGAAAGCCCTCCAACATGGTCAAAGTGATTGTGGGACATAAAAACCGTAGAGATATCCTCTGGAGCAATACCCAGCGAAGATAAGTTGCTTGCCAATATATCTTCTTTCGCACCTGTATCAAAAAGGATATTCCCTGCTTCGCAACTTGCCAGGCAACTAAAACCCCAATCTGCCTTCACACTATCACGCAGGGAATTGTTATCGTAAATGATCGTTATTTTCATACATCTTTAAAAACCTATGTGGGGATAGGAAAGGATCCCTCCATGCGAGGAGATAATTTCTCCTATTTGGAGAAGGATTTGGTCTCGTATTCTGTAATATTCAGGGAGAGATTCAGTTGTAAGTACGGCTGTGACTGTGATGTTGCAGATGGGGCCATTAAACGAAGCAATGCGAGCGCCTGCCCATTCAGTTTTATCTGTAGAGGGGTGGGAAGAGAGATATTTGGTTGCATCTTCGAGGATAGTGGAGGTAGAGGCGAGAGGGTAGATAGAAAAGGAAAGAGTGTCTTCAATCAGGCGATGGGTGATTCTCGATTTATTGACAAGGAGAGCTTTGCTGAAAAGCGAGTTAGGAACGTAGACTGCAGCTTTGGAAAGAGCGCGCACACGAGTCTGGTACCAGCCGATTTCCTCAATAACGCCATCAATCAGGTATGTCGGCAAAAATATGTTTTCTCCCACACTGAAAGGGCGGGTGATATGGATCATCAGGCCCCCAAAGAAATTGGAGAAAATCTCCTGTGAAGCAAATGCAAGGGCTAAACCGCCAACTCCGCCAAAAGCAAGGAAGGTTGTCAGGCTCATTCCTGTGACATCATGAAGAAGCACGAGAATAAAGATGACAATAGCGATGGAAAGAAGCTTGGAGATGGCTTGGAGGGTAGTTGAGTCGAGAGCGGATTCCTTGCCTCGGCTTGTTTCAGCAAGATGAGCAATAAGGCCATTTTTCAAACGCAAAAGAATCCAGCCGAAAGCAAAGACGACAACGCTGTTGACGAGCATGGAATACACTTTTGGGTAACTTTCCTTAAGAAGATCGTCAGTCACAAGTTCAAAGGAGAAGAGAGCAACAAAAAACCAGAGCAAGAAAATGCATGGGATATAGAAGGAGTCAGCAAATATACGAAATGTTGTTACTTTCAGCCTTCTGTCCAACAAGCGCAGGAAAACGCCTAGGAGTTTTGACAGGATGAACGCTCCAACGATAACCAGGACTTCGGTTACCAACCACTTTGCCTCAACATCAAGTAAATTGATAGGGTTCCAACAGACCAGGGAATACATAGCTTTGCCTTTTGCTCGATTTAAGATAGGAGAAAATAATGTATATTTGAAAAAGAATCAAGTATTTGTTAGAAAGAAGCGGTTTGTGCTACTATGTTTGGCCTAAGTAGTGATGAGATGAAATTTTATGATTGACTCGCTTGCTTTTTGGTTAACTCAGCACGCAGCTCTTGCCCCCTTGTGGATCTTTTGCCTTTTGTTACTAACCGGCTTTAGTATACCGATTAGTGAAGATGTGATGGTCATTGTGAGCGGGGTGTTAGCAGGATCAGTGCTTCCAGAGCAAAAAGAACTTCTTTTCTTGGCAGCTTTTTTAGGCGCTTATTTTTCTGACTGGATTGCCTATTGGATGGGCAGGCTTTTGGGGAATCGGTTGAGCAAGACAAAATGGTTTTCTGGGACTCTTTCTACGGAGAGGAGGAGTGCTGCAGAAAGATTTTTCGCCCGTCATGGGTTTTTCACCCTCTTTTTGGGTCGATTCATCCCTTTTGGTGTAAGAAACTCTATATTCATGGCTGCTGGCGCGATCAAGATGCACTTTGGCCGATTCATTCTTGGTGATGGTCTAAGCTGTCTTATTTTCTCTTTAATTGTCTTCTCTTTGGCCTTCCGTTGCGGTGAAAATTATGCGAGTGTCTACTCCTGCCTCTCTTCGATTGGGTATATCGCCGCGTTTCTCCTCGTTGTGAGTGTTGTAAGTCTCATTATCTGGAAACGACATGTACGAGGTGTAACTCGCCGGAATGTATCGTAATTTACCCAATGCCCTTAGCCTTTTGCGTTTGATTCTCTCCGCGGTTGTTCTTGTTGTGCCTCAAAGCTTTCTTTTCCCTCTCATTTGTACTGCGGCCATGAGCGATGTGCTAGATGGGTTTTTAGCGCGCGTCTTGCATGCAACTTCCCGCTTTGGCACGGCACTTGACCCACTTGCAGATAAGGTTTTTGCCATTGCGTGCTGCTGTCTTTTTTTTATGCAGGGAAATCTTTCCCCTTACACACTGCTTGCTCTTTTTTCCCGAGACATTTCCCTTTTCTTCTTTACTCTCTATCTTTGCCTTTCAGGCCAGTGGAAAACCTGGACCATTCGTTCTTTTGTCTGCGGTAAAGTTTCCACATCTCTTCAGTTTATAGTTTTTCTCTGTCTTGCCCTAGCCCTACCTGTGCCAGGGTTTTTGTATGTTGCATTACTCGGGTTTGGTATCCTTTCTCCCTTAGAGCTTGGCTTTTTAAGGAGTTGGGCATGAACGAAAAAAGACCACGTGTTGGCGTGGGAGTGATTGTATGGAAAAATGGCCAAGTGCTCCTAGGGCAAAGAAAAGGCTCACATGGGGCTGGAAAATGGGGCTTTGTTGGCGGGCATCTCGAATTTGGGGAAACCATTGAAACATGTGCTTCCAGAGAATTGATGGAAGAGACAGGGATCAAAGCTCTTTCTTTTCAACTAGGCCCGTGGACAAGTGATCTTATCGACGAAGATAAACATTATGTCACACTTTTTGTCTTAGTAGACCAATTTGAAGGAGAGCCTAGAGCTTTAGAGCCTCACAGATGTGAAAAATGGGAATGGTTTGATTGGAATGCCCTTCCTTCCCCTCTTTTCACTCCTATCGAATCTCTTTTGCTAAAATTCGAGCTTGGACAAATGGCCACTCAGCTTGTTACGTGAAGCTTATGCCTTGAGCTTGTTCGAAAGAGCGAGGAGCACAAGGTCTTTGATAAATGGCACTAAGTAGAACGGAACTGAAAGCACGCCCTCCTCAAGCGAAAGCGGGAGTTCTGAAATACGAATACCTAATGGACTGTTCTTCATTTTCATAAAGCTGTGGAGGGATCTAAGAGATCCTGTTGCTCCAGCTTTCACCTCAATAGGAATGATCTGTGCATCTACTGTGATAAGGTAATCAACCTCGGCATTGCCCTCATCTTTTTCCCAAAAAAGAAGAGACCTGTTCAGGTGCGGAGAATCAGCTGTCAGAAGTTCTTGACCCACAAACTGCTCTGCTATAATTCCTGAATTGATTTGAAGTATATCCTTCTCGAAAAAGTCTGTTGCATCTGCCTGGCAAGCTGTTTGTAGTAATCCAACGTCGAGGTAAAGAAGCTTGAACCGATGGTCTTTGACATGTGCGTGCAGGGGTACCCCAGCGGCGCTGGTCGCAAAAACGCGAAGTAACAAGCCAGTCTGTTCTAAAAGAGATAAAGCAGGCTTAAGGTCCCGAGAGCGCGACTCACGATCTATATGGATGTATTTCAGCACATGCCCTACGATCACAGGGGCTTTTTGAAAGATCATCTGAAGATACCGATGCTGTGCATGGGTTGCATATTTTCCAAAATCGCTTTGATAAGACTGTATAATTCTTTGATGCACAATTTGACTTTCATAAAGAGAATTGGCAGTAAGGAAGGCGGTTATGGCTGCTGGCATGCCTCCCACAAATAAGTATTGTCGTACCCACTTAAGAAGTTCCTCGTGCTCCAAAGGGAGTATTTTTTCACTTGTAGCACATGCACGCAACCTTTCAGCAACCATGGGAGCAACTGCTTGCAGAAATTCGAGAAAGGAAAAAGGCCGAAGATACAGAAATTCAACGCGGCCTACAGGGAATGAATATTTTTCATGGTTCAAAAGAAATTCCATCAAAGACCCTGCAGCGATGACATGAAGTTCAGGTACGAGTTCTTTGAAATATCGTAAACTTATGAAAGCCTCAGGACACTCTTGAATTTCATCGAAGAAAAGAAGTGTTTTCCCATAGACGATCTTTTGCTGCAGAGCAATTTCGATTTGTTTGATAATTTCCGAAGGTTCTCGTGATTGAAAGGCCTTTTTTATTTCAGGGCGTCTCTCAAAATCAACCACGACAACATTGTCAAAGTGATTCTTCCCGAAATATTCGACAAGATAGCTTTTACCAACTTGCCTAGCTCCACGCAAAAGCAGGGGTAGGCGATCTTTCTTATTTTTCCAGAAGATAAGCTCTTTCTCTAAAAATCTTTTCATGCCCTATTTATACAAGATTTGGCTATTTTTGGCACCAGTTTTCGCCAATTTTTGGCTAAAATAGGTGCCAATTTGAGCCATTTTCAGAAAATTATGTGGTAGAGGGGCTGATACGTCGGAAGTGAACAGGCGCCATTTTTGGTTGGGAAGAATTGGGGGCTAGAGAGGAAGGATCGATAAAGGCCGGCATCATCAAGAGAGCGAACA
>PMZB01000325.1 GCA_003170575.1 Chlamydiia bacterium
CTCATGACACGCTTGAATTTATAAAAGATTTTATTATTATCTGTTTTGAACGTACGGGTGGAAAATTTAAGCCGCACCGGGAAAAAGGTTATGTTGACTTTGACTGGGAACACATACACAATCTCACTCCTGAAGCCATCGCCATCAGTGCGCGCCTTGAGCGAGCAAGGCAAGAAGGAAAATTTCAATCTGAACTCTCTCTCATCCTTCTTCATGCTCAACATCTTGATGCTCCAACTTTAAATACGCTCACAATGTGGCAGTATTATTGTTTGCTTTTGTGGGTTGGTGATATTCACAGTAAGTTCGCAAAGTCAATTGATGCAAAACCCACCTCCTATACAACTGTTGATCCGTTTGTCCGACAAGCCAGAGCTTTGGCTCATCAGAAGATGTTCGATGTACACTACAACCGCTTTCAGGAACATTTTACTCGCACAGATGTCTCTTTCTCTTATGAAGCCTGCATGGATTTTCTTGTGGAGCACTTAAAAAATCTTTCAGAGCTTGTTTCAAACTATTATTCAACTAATCCTCATATAAATGATTTATATGAAGCAGGGTATACAAAGTACTTTAAAACCGGGAGTCTTCATGCTGGATATAATTCCAATCCACCTCCCCATCCAGAAGAATTTAACCGACTTTTTGTTCCGACTATCGATCCGTTCAAAATACGACAACAAATCCATGAGGATCCTCTCTTTCATGAAATCGAAGTGTGGGGACAGAAGGGAGTATGTTGTGTCTTAGCTGAAATTATTGCACCGGCCAATGCTGCCTATCGTGAGTATCTTTTAGATTTTTTAAAAATAGACCTTTACAGACCACTGCCTGAACCGCATCCATTTCCAGGACGATCCACAAACTCTCCAGGTCCCTCTACAGATGCTTCCGCGGGTATATCAAAGCCTAAAAAACAGAAGGCACGCCCTAAAAAACCTGCCAAACATCATCATAAGCCACGTTTAGAGCTGAAGAGCGAAATTTCTCAACTGTGTGAAAAAGTCAAGGAGATTCGAATAGAGGAAGCGCCCCCCAAAGGCGAGCCTGAAAAGCCCCAAATTGTTATTCAACCTGAAGAAGTTCCTGCACAAATTAAGCCAATGGAGCCGCCATACCGTCTTGCGCCGCCGATATTAAAAATTGCGAAGAGAGTGGACGACTGGAAGAATTTCATGCCAACTCCTGATCGTCAAGACGCTAAAGACTTCCATACATACTCATTTTTTATTACAAGGCTCATTCTCGCTTATGTTCCAGAGAAGCCGTGGGTTTCTCAAACCACACATAAAATAAATCGGCATTTTTTCTGCGTTGGGACGTTCAAGCGATTAGGAAAAGATCTTCATGCTATTACCGGCTTCTATGGCGAGTGTTTAGATGGCGATTTACTATGGCACCACAGGTTTGAACCTTGTCCTCCCCACATTCTTATCGAGCGATTTAAAGTTGATGAAACATTCTTTTTAGACGATGAGGATCAAGTACTGCCTTCTTCACAAGAAGTCACACCAATTATCGAATCTTCAGATTGTGATTTTAAGGTTGCAGTGTCACCATTTTCAATTAAAGCGTACGACACAAGGCATCAACGAAAACACAAACTTGCTCTTTTTACTTTCTGATTGTATGCTTCCCTTCCAAGTTTAAAACCCGTGTTTAAAATAGGAGAATGAAAATATGTTAATGAATGCAGTGTCCTCCCCAGTGACTGTATCTGAAAATATGGGTCCTTTCTGTTTCCCAGATGGGGAAGGTGTATCAGTTGATCGTATGTTGGAGATGGAGAAGCATCCATATCTTAAGGATAACGCAGATGGGCCTGCCATAATACAAATGGTAAAAGATGGACGTGGAGTGGAAGCCTTTGACTTTGTGAAAAAGAAGGATGAAGATGCTTGTTTTAAGTATCTCGCTCTCATAGATATTGTAAAAGAAGTTGTCAAATTTGGTCAGCCGCCTGAACAGATTGCGACTCTTGAAAAAATGGTAGGTGACGTAAAAGAGGATTGGGTCAAGCGTGAGCTTTGTGTGAAGCTAAACTCCTTAAAGATCAAAATAGCATTAATTTTTGAAGCTATTACAATTGCTGAAAAGGCGTGTGAAGATAGTAACTCAGAGACTCATTGTGCCTTGCATGCTGCTGCTCAGAAATTAGATGAGAGAGGATCTTTCTCTTCCGAGGCCGTGGAACAAAAAATTTCTCAAGAAATTGGTTTACCCCTAAGAGATGAGCCAATCAATTCAGTAGCAACAAAATTATTAGTTGAAATCGGTCGCTTCAATGAAGCAATCACCATGGCTGAAAAAATTTCAGAGCCCTACAAGCGCTGGCTATATCTAACATTCAAAGATATAACTGAAAAAATGACAGATCGACTAAGTGATCGTTTTCGCAGTGCTGTTTTTACATTTTTTGAGCTAGGAACAAGAAATACAACTCTCTACGACAAGGGGTATCCTCAGCACGGTTGGACCAGGCCCATCCAGACTTAGGGCTCGTAACACAATAACATACCAATTTGGGTAAGCGGGATCGTTGAGATGTCGAAGATCGTGACGACCCCATAGCGAGCTATGGGCGAGGAACGATCTATCGACAGATCAATGATCGCAGCCAGCCAGATTGGTATGTTATTGTGTTACAGGCCCTTAGGAGGTGTCAAACAATAAATCAAAGCGTTTAGGGACAAAGAAAAATGGTTGGGAAGAATTGGGGGCTAGAGGGGAAGGATCGATAAAGGCCGGTATCATCAAGAGAGCGAACAATAATATTCATGATAGAATGATGTAAATAAAAGACTTGACAAACTTCTCCAATTAAAATATAAGAAAAATTGATATGAGATATAATTTTTTTTGAAGTTAAAAAAAGTGGAGGAAAAAATGGCGACACCAGGTTCAGTTACACCACCCTCAGAAAAGTTCTATGTACGTCAAACTGTTGAAGGCAATCTAAAAAGTATATCACCATTTTGGGGAAAGTTTTTTTCAACAGGCAAAGCTGCGGAATTTTTGGAAAAACGTGGGTTCGGCACTGTGAAGGCTGGCAAGGAAGCATTTTCTCTATTAGGGAATGCTACTCAAATCGAAACGAATGAAGCTAAGCTGACAAAGTTGGCTTCCATTTGGGCAGATGCCATAAGGAAAGGAAAAGATGAGGATGTTGCTGGTCAAGATAGTAGAATTAACGTTATTTGCAATAAAATTTTCTCACAACCAAAGGTCGTTGCAGCTTACAGTAAAAGGGAAAAACTCCCAAAAAAGGCTTCGAGAGAAGAAATTGTAAAAAAGATGAAGGAGTTAGAGAAACAACCGATTTCTTTCAGAATTGCTGCATTGAGGGTGATGCTAGTATTAACAAGCAACGTTGCTAATAGAGATATGCTGGTGGAGACTCTGAACTTTGCGATGAGCCATCCAAAAAAAGCGGCTGATATTCTTGCACAAGCGATGATGATTGTTAAGTATGATCTTCCTCTAACGGGGGACATGGGTGAGATTATAGGTAAGCTTACGGAAATGAAGGAAAATAATGTTGATCAAACGGAATTACAAGACTCATTTGATGCAATGCGAGAGAAAGTCATTATGTCAAATGAAGATATACAGGGAAAATACCCCGAAAACCTTAAGTATCTAGGATTGATTATAAAGTTAACTTGAGGAATCTCCTTTATTCGCAGCAAGAGCTCAGTCCGTTGTGGACTTCAATGAGTCCAGAACTATCGGCAGGTTAGTATAAGCAGGGCCTCCCTGCATCAATACAGCAACTCCAGCGCTTTCAAGAATCTCTTCCCTTGTGCATCCTGCTGCCAGGCATTTTTTTACATGAATCCGAATACATGACTCGCATCGTTGGGCAACGGCGATGCCAAGAGCAATCAGCTCCTTGGTTTTCCCATTCAGTGCCCCATCTTTCATGAGTTGCAGAAAGAATGCGTTGAATGCATTGGCAATATTTGGAATCTCTTTCTTGATTTGGGCGAGCTGCTCTTCAGTATTCATGATTTTCTCCTATTTAGAGTATCAGTTGTGATGGCCGTTCCAAAAACTCCTTGAGGGTTTTGAGAAAGGCTGCTGCACCAGTTCCGTCAAGAGCACGGTGATCAGCTGCAAGACAAAGCGTGAGCGATTTTCCCATGCAGATAGCACCTTCTTTTATGAGCGGTGCGTCCACAATTGCTCCTACGCCCAGGATAGCAAGCTGCGGCGGATTGATGATAGGATAAAACTCATCTATGCCAAACATACCAAGGTTGGAGATGGTGAAAGCGCCTCCCAGGTACTCCGCAGGCAGAAGTTTTCCAGCCTTTGTCTTGGCTGCAAGATCCTTCATTTCCTTAGAAATTTCATGAATGGATTTTTCTTCTGCTTTTAAGATAATCGGGGTAAAAAGCCCTCCTGGCGCAGCTACAGCAACAGCGATGTCAGCATGTTCAAAGGCCACTACAGCTTTTCGCTGGTCATTGAATGAGCCGCGGATGGAAGGATGCTGCATAAGAGAAAGCGCAACAGCTCGGATAATAATGTCATTGATCGTGATTGAGTGGCCAATGCTTTTAAGCTCCTCCCGCCCTGCTACAAGCATGGTGGCATCTACTTTAATAGAGCAGTAAAAATGGGGAATTGTTGCCTTTGAAAAGCTCAGTTTTTCTGCAATCACTTTGCGCACTGGTGAGAGAGGCGTTTCAAGTGCTGTGGTTGGCGCAACGGGGGCTGCCTCTAAATCACGGCTCATGATTCTGCCCTTAGGGCCAGTTCCAGTAATGGTTTCTAGAGGAATGCCGCGCTCCTTTGCAAGCTTCTTTGCAAGAGGCGAGGCTGAAATTCTTGTTGGAGAAGGAGCTTCCTTTTGTACTTCGGCAGGTTTTTGTTGCACAGGCTGAGGCTGGGGCTGGGGAGCTGCTTCTGATGGCGCTTTTGGAGCAAAGCTAGAGATATCTTCATTTTCTTTTTCAGAAAAGATAGCTAAGGGAGCTCCTACAGGAGCTTTCTCTCCCTCTTTTACCAAAATCGCTCTTAAGTACCCAGGATCAATAGCATGATGCTCGATAGTTGCTTTGTCTGTAGCAATGTCTAGTATCAGCGCATCAGCATCGCAGAAGTCGCCTGGTTTTTTATGCCACTTGGCGATTGTGCCTTCTTCCATGGTAGGGGAGAGTTTTGGCATGTTCAGAGCAAATGGCATGTAAAACCTCCTTAAAGGCTTAGAGTATTTGCAACTTGAGCAAGAATTCGTTCAACAGTTGGTAAGGTCGCATGCTCCAGCACTTTTGAATATGGCAGAGGCGTCTCTTTTTGACAAACTCTTCCTACTGGGGCATCAAGATCATCAAAGAATCGATCTTGGATCTCAAAGCCTACCTCGCCTGCAATCCCAGCAAAATAATGTCCCTCTTCCACAACGACGGCAAAATGGGTTTTTTGCACAGATTGGCCAATTGTCTCAATATCGAGTGGTTTAATGGTTCTTAAGTCAACAACTTCAGCCTCAATCCCTTTTTCTGCAAGGCGAGAAGCTACTTCTAGGCAGACATTGACCATGCGGCTGTGGGAAATAAGGGTAATATGTGTGCCTGGGCGCTTCACTTCAGCTTTACCGAGGGGAATCAAATACTCCTCTTCTGGAATTTCCATGGCCAGATTATAGAGAAGCTCGCACTCCAAAAAGATGACAGGGTTGCCGAACCGCAGGGCTGATTTTAAGAGCCCTTTTGCATCATAAGCGTTGCTTGGGGCGACGACCGCAAGGCCTGGGTAGTTGCTATAGGCCGATTCCAGACAGTGGGAATGCTGGCAGGAAACTTGTGCTGCAGCGCCGTTAGGACCGCGAAATACAATGGGGACAGAGAACCTTCCGCCCGACATGTAATGAATCTTTGCTGCGTTTGATATGATCTGGTCCATTGCTAAAAAGGAAAAATTAAAGCTCATAAACTCAACGATCGGGCGCAGTCCCGTCATAGCTGCACCAATGCACATGCCAGTGAAACTTCCCTCGACAATGGGAGCGTCTATGACTCTTTTTGCTCCATATTTATCCAAAAGGCCCTTGGTTACTTTGTAGGGGCCATTATAATATCCAACCTCTTCTCCGATGATGAAGACTCGTTCATCACGCGCCATCTCCTCATCGATGGCTTGTCGTATGGCTTCGCGCATATCCACTTTTTGCATTATTCGTCTCCTTTAGCATACACACCGCTTTCAAGGGAGGCAACATCTGGCCACGGATCCTCTTCTGCAGCTTTGACAGCTGCCAAAATGCTATCGCGGCACTTCTTATCTAAGGCTTTATACTCTTCTGCTGTGAGCCATCCTTGAGCCATGGCAAAATTTTTAAGAAGAAGGATGGGATCTCGTTCCATGCATGCTTTCAGCTCCTCTTTAGAGCGATAGAGCGCTGGGTCAGATATCGAATGTCCGCGAAATCGCTCTGTCATGCATTCTACAAGGATGGGCCGTCCTGTAGATTGAATATGTGAATAGGCTTCTTGGAATCCTGCGTAACAGTTAAATAGATCCATGCCATCAAGCCGCATATACTTAATGTCATAGGCTGCGGCAGCCATTCGTGGAAAATGCTCATGATTGGCAATAGTGCGGTACAGGGGAGTGCCCATACTCCATTTGTTGTTTTCCAGGACATACATGCAGGGCACTGACAAAAGAGAAGCAAGGTTCATTGACTCGTGGAATGATCCTTGGGCCATTGCGCCATCGCCAAAAAAGGTGACTGCAATCTCGCCCTTTTTATTCAAGTATTTAAGGGAAAAAGCTGCGCCCGTGCCTATCGCAATCTGCCCGCCAACGATCGCAAATCCGCCAAGCATTCGTTTGCTGTACATATGCATAGATCCGCCGCGGCCAAATGTATTGCCATCAGCTTTTCCGTAGAGCTCTTTCATAAGGGATTCTGGTGTTTCTCCCAGAAGAAGTGCTAGAGCATGGCATCTATAGGACGCTATAAACCAGTGGTCCACGCCAATAGCCCCTATGAGCGCTGTTTGAATGGCTTCTTGGCCAATATAGAGGTGTAAAAAGCCGCCCACCTTGCCTTGTTGATATGCAGCTTCTGCACGCAGCTCAAAATTCCTGCATTCCAGCATTTTTTCGAGACAGGCAAGAGTTCGTTCCTTACCAAGTTTTTTTGCTACCTGCTTTGTATCTGAAGGAAACAAGGTTTCTGTTTCTTCCACTCCCATGAAATTCCTCTTGTTTGGGTAAAAAAGAGGCATCCTGTTAAAGATGCCTCATAACTTGTCTAGTCTTATTTACTATCTTTCTGTTCTTGTTCTATTTCATTTAAGTGCTTTTTCAGGTCTTTTGCAATACCTTCACACTCTTGACGCCACATGAGTGATCGACGGTATTCTGTAAAATCCCTGTCTTGCAGCCTCGATGCTCTTCTATCAAATTGAAGAGCTAGGCTTTCGTATTTGGCGATCTCTTGTTTCAACATTTTTATTTGCTCATCATAGG
>PMZB01000179.1 GCA_003170575.1 Chlamydiia bacterium
GGGTTTTTATTCTCAAGCAAAAATAAAAATTATCTAAATAAGAGGATAAAGATAAAATATCTATACCGAAGCGTGCCAAGAGTCGAGTGTCTCAAACATCTTGACAGGATCAGCCTGTTTTAGACATTTGCTCTCCTCACATGTGCGAAGGAAAGGACATCTCTTTTCAAATTGAATATCAAACGGGCACGTGCCTTGAAAATATCCGCTATTTTTCCCTGGGGGAGCATATTTTTCTCCAAGAGAGGGCCCAAAAAAACCAAAGGTGGGTGTATTTGTGGTCCCAGCAAGGTGCAGCAAAAGTGAATCAACGGCGATAACCGCTTCTACCCTGCCCATGAGCCGTTGTAACACAGGAAGTTCTGGCCGATACATCACATGGCTTGTATCACAAAATCCTTCAGCCAAAAGCCCTACCTCTTTTAGTTCTTCGCCATTGCCCGCCAGAAACACAAAGTATGGCGCATACTTTTTTCTCACCAAAGAGAGAACCTGTTTAAATGCATCTGTGGAGCACATTTTATTAGGCCAGTTTGACCCTACAGCAATCATCCATACTTTCCTTTGAGCAGGCCATCGAGCCAACTCTTGAGCAAATGCCTGCTCTTCATGAGGCTGTAGCACTAATGAGAGATGAGAAGATTCAAAAGGAGAATCATCCGAAAAAAAGCTTTTCACCATCCACATATATGTGTCACGCACAGAAAGAGTTTTGGGAGGGTTCTTATGCCGGGTTGTGACAAGAATGTTAGGCCATTCAGCTACAGTCTCTCTCCCATACCCCACCTTGACCTCGGATCTAGCTAAAAAGGTATACAAGCCTGACTTACAGTTTGCTTGCAGGTCAAAGAGCACATCCCATTCACTTGCCCGCACCGTCTTTCGTTGAGCACAAAACTCAGATATGCAACCCAAGGAAAAAGACCGTAAAAAACCTGTATCAATTTCGATGACGTCATCCACAAGAGGGTGAGCTTTGACAAGGGAAGAAAATCGTTTCTCAACAACCCATCCTATACGGTCAACCTTCTGACGCGTTTTCAGATACTCCACAACAGGTATGGCTTGAACAATATCGCCAAGTGCTGAAGTTTTAACGATTAAAGCTCGCATAACCTTTCTTGAAACGCCTCACCGAAAATGGATGTCGCTAACTTATCAAAATCTTGCGGCAATGGAGCTTTTATAAAAATGTTTTTCTGACTAAAAGGATGGGAGAACAAAATTTTCCATGCGTGAAGCATCTGACGATAGGGACGATACATCGATCGAAAAGAAACAGCGTACTGAGTATCGCCAAGAAGTGGATGTCCCAAACTTGAAAGATGGACCCTGACCTGATGCGTTCTGCCAGTTTTTGGCTTTACGAGGAGTAATGAGACCTTTTTCATACTGAGGATTACTTTGTACCGAGTCAAGGCCTTGTTTTTTTCATCTGAAGCATCAATTCCGCAGATGAGTTCACCCTGCCTCCTTCGCTTCACCACCACAGAAACATCTATCTCGCCTTGCTTTTTCTCCATGATCCCATCTACAAGAGCAAGATACTGTTTTTTCACGCTTCGCTGTCTGAAAAGATTCTCAAGCTTAAACTGTGCTTGCTCATTTTTGGCTACGATAAGAGTTCCTGACGTCCATTTATCAAGCCGATGCACTAAAAAAAAGGGGACCTGCAACGCCTGCGTTGCAATAAGAGATTCCTCATCAACAGCTATTCCTGCAGGCTTGTTAATCACGTAGAGATGTTCATCTTCGTACAAAATGGTGCAAGGCTCTTGTTGCCACGTCTCGTCTAAAGGATATACCTCCAGAGAATCACCTTTTAGAACCCTCTGGGAGGCTATTCGCACAAGAGTGCCATTCAGGGAGCAGCATCCTTTTTCAATAATCTTTCTTGCTTGCTTTAATGATGTAAGATTGAGAGACGAGCGTTGCAGCAACACTTCAGGAACGGTTCCATCTACTTCTGACATCCACCGTTCATATATCGAGGCATTCTTTGTTGTGCTTTTTGAGGATAGAGATGGATCTGGCTGGCTGAATTTACCCCCTGCCTCCTCACCCATATTACAGACGATACGGGTTTCGTCGTCAGTGGGGTAACTCACGCTAGAAATCTCCCTCTATGCTAATGCTTGCTTGACTTGATCAACAACGAGACCAAAACATTTGGGGTCGCTAATTGCGATCTCACTGAGCATCTTTCTGTTCAGTGTACTCCCAATTTTTTGAAGGCCATTAATCAATGCGCTATAGGAGATGCCATGTAATTTCGAAGCCACACTCAACCGAGAAATCCATAGACTACGAAATTCTCGTTTCCTGAGTTTTCTGTGGTCATAATTATAGGCCATGGCACGCATGACTGCATCTGTTGTTTGACGCAGGTGGTTCTTTCTATCTCCCCAGAACCCTTTGGCCTGTTTCATGATCCGCTTTGTTCGACGATGCGACGCTACCGCGTTTGTCGCTCTAACCATTGGTATTTCCCCCTAAACTTATACACCCATGAGGAGAGAGTAAACTTTCTCGTGGGCAGAATCTGCATACGCAGGTCTTGATAACTGACGTTTTCTCTTTGGTGATTTCCCAGAGAGAAGGTGCCTTTTTCCAGGCCGATGACGCTTCAGCTTTCCTTTAGCCGTGGAACGAAATCGCGCAGCAATAGCTTTAACAGTCTTCATTTTTGACACGACTATCTTTCTCCTCAATTTTTCTAAAAAGTGGACGAATGATACTACACAAGGTTGCTTTCAGGCAAGAGAAAGCCTATTGCTTCTTTTTTTTGCTCGCAGGAGCGAGTACCATACTCGTGATCCTGCCTAAAAGCTTTGGAGAAGCCTCTACCATTGATATTTCATCCAATTCAGCAACGATCTTTGAAAAGAGCTGCTCCCCTACTTCAGGATGCGTTATCTCTCTACCACGGAACATGCACGTAAACTTGACCTTGTTCCCTTCTTCCAAGAACTCTTTTGCATGACGCACTTTCACTTGGAGATCATGTTCAGATATATTAGGACCAAACTTTATTTCTTTAATCTTAACCTGGTGCTGAGCCTTTCGACTCTCACGCTCTCGCTTGGTCTGGTCATATCGAAATTTACCATAGTCAATGATCTTACAGACTGGCGGAACGGAACTGGCTACAACCTCAACCAAATCCATTCCTGCTTCACGTGCCATGGCCATCGCTTCCTGAATAGACAGGACGCCAAGCTGTTCTCCATCGGCGCTAATAAGACGCACCTTGGGGACTCGGATCTCCTGATTGACTCTCAAACTCTTTCTTTTCTCCCTTGCAAGATCATTGATACACAAACAAGCTGAAGAATTGGTTTCATTCGGGCACAGGTACGAGCACGTACTCAACTCTTCAAATGCGATTAATAAACAATGGGATATGGCTGGCTCGAACAGCCGACCTCCACGATGTCAACGTGGCGCTCTAACCAACTGAGCTAATACCCCGATTCGCGCCGAAAGTATACTAGCCCTCCACAATCTGGACAACTAAGAAAATGACAAACAGTGAAAATCCAGCTACTCATCTACTTCTACGCTTGAAAAGAGTAGTTATAAGCCGCTGAAGCCGCCCAGGCTTAGCTACCCTCCACTCTCTCTCCAATATCTCTTGAGCACTCTTTCCACCAGTTAACTCTCTCAATTTCGGTACTGCTAACTTAAGTAAGCTTTTCTCAGCCTCTTCACAAAGTGGGTCTGGAGAAGCTACGCAAGCTTTATACTCATCATAGGCTACTTCCAAGCGCATTCTCAACTGTTCCGTTGTTCCTTTGCCCTCCAAAATTTGTGTTAAGCTATTTGGATCGTAAAATCTATTCTCCAGGCTTTTTCCACGTTTCAAGCCTTCGCAAAATTTATCCACATCCTCAATCTGTTTATTCAATGAAGCTTTTATTTCCTCTGGGCTTGAGGCCACAATTTGCTCCACTGCTTTTAATATATCATCTGGCGGTACTCTCACCTCGCCTTTTCGCTTATTTTCATTCCAGAGCTTATGAGCAATTGCTTTGCGGTTTTCCTCATCTCTGTTCATCGCTTTCCTTTCTGAAACCAATCTGGCTGTCTTTCCTAATTCCTCGGGACAATCTTTTTCAACAATCGACAGAGTCAGTTTAAATTCGTTCATAGCATAAGAAAATTTTCGATCATCTTCTCTCAATTCCCTTAACCAATGTGTTCGATTAAATGTCGGATCTTTGAGTCGCCCTTCCCCTTCCTTAATTTTCCATGAAAATTTATTCCACATCTCAGCATAAGTATCTTCAGCATCCCCAATCTTTTTTTCATAATATGCATTCAACCCTTGTTTTAGTCTCTGTTCCAAGGTTGATACAACACTCTTCGCACTCGCTGGGGCTTTATCCTTAAGATCTTTCAATTCAGCTAAAGCACTTTTAAAATTTTCAGAAGATGGAATATCGATGTCATACATATTTTTCAAATGTCCTGCAAGTTCGGCGTTAAAAGCTTCAAACTCACTTAAAAGAGCATTAAACTCTTCGATAGATCCTTTAGGCAGCTGTTTTGCTTGTTCAATTTTCTCTCGGATCTTAGTAATGCTATTATAAACTTGCGTTCCGAGATCCACACGTTTACGCGGGGAAATACCCTTCGGTTGTGGTTTTTTTTCTTTCTGAGCCCAAGCCTTACTGTAGAGTTGTAGAGCTTCTTGTCGGTCTCCCTCCTCAAGGACCTTTTGAGCTTGAGAGTCAACCTTCGCAACTTCATCCTCTAGAGTCTTTCCCCGAACAAGCTGGTGGATCTTATGTGTCAACCATATGACAGGGCGGCTAACAGTCGAAAAAATAGAAGAGAAAATCCCAGAAGGCTTTTCTGAAATAGGAGGCAGACTTTTGGACATAAACTATCTCCTTAGCAAAAAACAACTTCGCAAGGATCAGAAGACGTGCAGTCGGCTTGTTTTTGCATTTTCTTTGTTTTATTGGCTTTTGGCTTTTTTTCAAACCCTATTTTCACGATCTCTTGCACCTTGAGGATAGCTGCATCAACCTGTTGAGAGAATGATTCTGGCAATAGGGAAAAGTGATAGAGAAATGCGATGAAAAAAGAAATCGCGATCACTACAAGAATGAGGCGAAAAAAAAGTTTCAAGAAGAACCATGTAACTACACATGCTACAGCTAATAAGATCGCTGCTAGCGCCCACACTGCTATCTCGACCATAAGATCCTTTTTACTTGATCCATGAGGTAAAACGTTCCTGTGATTACAAGCGGGACGGACTTTTCAAGAGCCATGTCAATACCTAATGCAACCGCCCGATCAACTTGAGCTTCTATACGTACAGGACAAGAGGGTTTCAAGTCGAGAGCTATTTTTCCTAACCTCTCGGACTTGATTGCTCGCTTGCTGAGTGCTTGAGTGCATATAAGCCCTGCTGCATCATGGAGCAATGAAGCAAGCATGGTCGGAATATCTTTATCTTGAGAAATAGAACAGAGGAAAATTGCTTTTCCTTTTCCCAGCTTGCAGAGCAGTTTATCAATACCATCTGGATTGTGAGCCACATCAAGAATAATGCGGGGAGCACCTCTGAGACGATCTTGGGGCACATCTTCAAAGCGACATGGAGGCCTATACTGAGAAACCGTATCTATTTCCAATCCTTTCCAATCCTTTTGAAGCAGCTCTAACGCCCGTCGAGCAATCGCACTATTTTCCTCATCATAATCCCAAAAACCCCCTTCAACTCGATATAGAGGGGCGTTCAGCTCTTTGGCCCTAGGCTCTATCACCTCATATGGCACTCTAGGCCCTATGACAACAGGAGTTCCTCTTTTAATAATCCCCGCCTTGTTCTCGGCAATAGATGAAAGGGTGTTTCCTAAATACTGTGTGTGGTCGAAACTGATGGAAGTTATGATAGAAATGTCTGGATGACATACATTTGTCGCATCTAGCTTTCCGCCCATCCCAACTTCTAGAACCGCTATATCTACTTTTTTTTCTCTGTACCAGAGGAATGCGGCAAGCGTCATCACCTCAAAGGCGGAAAGAGTAGTATCCATCTTTATTATTGAAGAGACGAGCCTTGCCAAATCTTGTTCTGGGATCAGAACTCCATTAATCTGTATACGCTCGCGCATGGAACTTATGTGAGGAGAAGTGTACAGGCCAACTGTGTATCCAGCATTCTGAAGCACACGAGCAATCTTTACACAAGTAGAGCCCTTGCCATTGGTCCCTGCCACATGTACGCATCGAAGCGAGGCTTCAACGTTGTTAAAATAAGCGCAGCCTCGCGCTACTCGTTCAAGTCCGCCATATAAAGTTTTTTGTTCTTGAGAGGCGAACCATTCACAAACCTCTGCATACTCCATACACTTACCCTTTCTACTTATGACTCAGAAAGTGTTCGTGAAGCATATGAAAGGTGTCTTCAGGGGTATAAGAAGCTCCAAAAGAAACATCTGGGTGAATTGCGCCATGAAAATCAGATCCGCCTGTAACGAACCATCCTCTTTTGGCGGCCTCCTGATGCCACTTTTCTTGGGTTTGTTGGAAAAAACAACAATAATAGGCCTCTATCCCATCAAAGGGTAAGGAAAGCAAATAGGCGATCAGTGATGTTTTCTTCAGAAGCTGTGGATGGGCTAGAACAGCTTTTCCCTTTGCCTGTTGGATGGCGCCTATAGCCTCCGCAACCGTCCACTTTTCTCCAGCGGCATAACAAGAACGGCTAGACCCAATATAGAGATTGAATGCAGACATAATATCTTTCACATATCCATGTTGCACCATAGCAAGAGCTATATGAGGCCTTCCATATGCCTCAGCATGTGGAGATAATGCTTTTACCTCTGCCATAGAAAGGGGCATTCCAGCTTTTCCCAACTTCTCAAGGATCATCTCATTTCTACGTTCTCTTCGCTCACGTTGAATCGCACAAAAAGCGGCAAGATCAGGGCTTTTTGGATCAAATGAATACCCCAAAACGTGCACTGATTCATTTTGATGATGAGCAGAAATTTCTACTCCTGGAATGAGAACAATATTTTGTTCGGCTGCATAGCCCGCTGCGTCAAAAAAGCCCTCTATCGTGTCATGGTCGGTAATTGCTAGTCCTGCAAATCCCTTTTTCTTGGCTAGATCTACAAGCTCCTTGGGTGTCAACGTTCCATCAGAATAGATGCTGTGGCAATGGAGATCAGCTGTCATATAAGCCGCACCTCGCATTGAAGACGAACATTTCTTTTCTCTAAAACGGTAGACTGAACAAGATCGATGAGTTGTTTCACTTGAGCAGAAGTAGCCCCGCCGCTATTGACGATGAAGTTTGCATGCATTGGGGAAATCTCTGCTCCGCCAATTCGTGTTCCTTTTAACCCCACTTCTTCAATAAGTTTACCTGCAGAGCATCCAGGAGGATTTCTAAAAACACATCCAGCAGAACTTTCCCTATATGGCTGAGTTTTTTTTCGCTGCTCCAGCATTTGCAGTTGCCTGGAATAAGACGCATCATCTTTCTGCAACTGAAAGCCAGCTCGCACGATAATCCCTTTTTTCTCCTGAAATGAAGAAAACCTGTACCCAAAGCGTATTTCCTGACGAGGAATCCTTTGCACTTTCCCATGTTCTAGTACTTCAACAAACCGCAGAGGTAATGAGGTCTCTTGCCCATGCGCCCCAGCATTCATAAAAATTGCTCCGCCGACACTTCCAGGAATGCCTGCAGCAAACTCCAATCCTGACCAACCTTCCCGACAGGTTTGAACGCCAAGCAAAGAAAAACTGTAGCCTGCCTCAACAACAAAAAACCCTGATCCCTGATCTTCAAAAGAGACAAGCTCATTATGTAAAATCAAGCCTGGAAATCCTTGATCCGGAAAAAGGCAATTTGAACCATGGCCTATAACAAGGGAGATGATTCCATTCTCCTCGGCCCAGCTCATACCTCCTGCAAGATCATCGATTGTTTTACATGGGAGAAAAAAAGACGCCTCACCGCCAATGCCAAAAGTCGAATAGGAAGAAAGCGGCACATTTTTTTGCAGGTAAGGGAGCACTTAAGTTGAGACTCCAATTTCAATGGATTCAAGATCACAGAGGGCAATAAGAAGGGTTTGTACAAAAACGGCTGCCTCATCTGTACTAAATTTCTTTGCGAGCCTTTTGGCCTCCGCCAAAGCCACTTTCGGAGGAATTTCTTTTTCTATGATTAACTCAAAAATACCTAGCCGTAAAATGTTTCTTTCAACCGTTTGTAACCGTTCAATTGTGTAGCTTTTACTTATCTTTCCTAGAAATTCATCTATTTCTTTAAGAGTCTGAACAATTATGTGTGCACGGCAAAGCGCTGTTTCCACAAACGTTCTTGAAACCTTACACTCTTCCTTTAAAAGATCAATAAGCTCGTCTTTTTCTCCATTGCCCATATCGAAACTATAGAGTAAAAGAAAAACAAGCTCTCTTATTTTATGCGGATCCATGACCATGGATTTCTAACCTCTTAAGCCAACAATACCCAACATAGGCAGCAATCATACCAGCTGTCTCTGCTCGTAAAATGGTATCATGAAGCCATATAGGAGGTCCAGATTGATTGAAAAGTTTTTTTTCTTTGTCTGACCATCCCCCCTCAGGACCAATAAAAATAGTGAGCTCTTTTCTCTCTTTTTGCTGGGCAAGAGCAACTTCGGTCTTCTGAGCTTGAGGCGAGATATCTGCCCAAAGAATTGGCTTAGGAGCAACTAAAAGGGCTTGGGAAAGTGAGTCTAGATAAACAATCTCCGGGAGAAACATTCTCCCAGATTGTTTTAAAGCAGAAATACTTAATGCCTTGAGCCGACGAAAGAGAGAGTCAGAAGCTCCCCTTTCAGAAAGATGTGCGGGGAATAAAAGAAACTGATCTACCCCTAGCTCCACTCCTTTTTCAATAACAAAATCAAGGTGCGCAGGGCGTAAAAGGGAAATGGCAAGGGTTAACTTTGTCTCTTTTGGAGGATGCTCTATCGCTGATGTTACGCGCAGAGAAATTCTTCTTTTTTCTATAGACTCAACTTGTCCTTCAGCCTCAACTCCTTTGCCATTAACCAACTGAACTTTTTCTCCTTGTTGGATGCGCATAACACTTTTGGCATGATGGAACTCCTCTTCTTCTAGAAAGAGCCGGGTCCCCGCAACAAGAGGGTCATCAAGAAAAAAACAATTTGCTGGCATAATGCTACTCTGTGCCTGTGCCTATTCTATCAACAATAATCATATTGGTTGTGCCTCTCATCAAAAAGGGTGATCCAGCTGTGAGCACAACAAGATCGTTATTAGACACAACACCATTTGCAATACCCCAGTTGGCGGCATCAGTGAACGCTTCCTCGCCGCTAGTATAATGCACCTCAGAAAAGACAGGAATAACTCCCCAAGAAAGAGCAAGTTGATGATAAGCCACTTCGCTTCTTGTGATCGCAATAATCGGCATCTCCGGCTTAAGCCGAGAAAGGAGCCTTGCTGTTGCCCCTGAATGGGTAAATGTGAATATCGCTTTGGCAGCTAGGCCTTGAGCGGTTGTTACTGTGGCAATTGTGATGGCAGAGGTAACCCCAGAGCAGGGCGCCTTTCCATAGGTCTCAAAATAGGCTCTGTAATCAAAATCCTTCTCCGCCTCTGCGATCACGCTTTTCATCAGTTTGACTGTTTCCTGCGGATAATTTCCCACTGCTGTTTCACCAGAAAGCATGACAGCGCTCGTTCCATCATATATTGCGTTGGCAACGTCAGAGACCTCAGCTCGAGTAGGGCGCGGATTATTCATCATGGACTCAAGCATTTGTGTAGCTGTGACAACAGGTTTGCCGGCAAGATTGCATTTGCGAATCATCATCTTCTGAAGGCGGGGCACCTGGCTTATCGGTACCTCAACCCCAAGATCTCCTCGTGCAACCATGACCCCATCAGCTACTTGAAGGATGCTATCAAAATTGTTCACTCCCTCAGTACTTTCTATTTTTGCCAGAACGAGAACTTCTGGCCGATTGAATTGAGCAAGGAGACGTTTAATATCTAGAACGTTGTCTGCATTTCTAATAAAGGAAGCAGCAATAATTTCAATCCCCTGTTCACACCCAAATCGGATGTCATTAATGTCCTTTTCAGTCAGCGTGGGAAGCGGAACTTGAATATCTGGGATATTTACACCCTTTGATGACAAAATGACGCCATCATTTTCAAACTCCACCAGCACCCCTTCCTCAGAAATGGACACAACCCTTGATTGAATGTATCCATTATCAATCAAAACAAAAGTCCCTATCTTCAGGTAATCCAAAACAACCGGTGGCCGTATGGTGAGCCTTTTTTCATCCCCTTCGACCACTTCTTTGACAAGAAGCAGCCTTCCTCCCTTCTTGACCTCTATTCCTTTTTCTTTTACCGATCCTGTCCGTATCTCAGGCCCTTTTGTATCAAGCAAGATAGCCATGGGTTTATCACAAATCTTGCGCGCTTCTTTCAACCGGCGTATCGTCTCCTGATGCTCCTCCTGAGTTCCATGGCTAAAATTCAGTCGTGCAACATCCATGCCATTTTCCATAAGCTGCACCATCTGCTCAACCTCATGGACAGAAGGACCCATCGTACAAATAATCTTGGTTCGAGTTTTCATCTCTCGCATCTTCATGCTATCCTCCTAAGATCGGGGATACCCTACCTTCACATGNNCATGTGAAGGTAGGGTATCCCCGTTATCGTTACCCAAACCACTCAATTCTGACAAGAAGATCCTGAACAAGTACCTGTAGAAAAAAATGGGTAAACGTGCTAACTCTAGAGAAAAGCAACAACTGAAGGGGTTTTATGGTATTACAAACTGAAGACAAAAAAATAGCCTTTTGCCAAGCACTGTTTCGCGAAGCATGTAAGGAAGCTCAGCAGCGAATTGGGCCTCTCACCAAATCTGAACAAATACAAATGTCCGACCTGATTAAAGCTTTTCGTGGGCTGAAGCTTACGGCATATTCGGCTCAGTTTGGCCATATTGACACCGAATGGAATGAGGCTCTTGCAATAGTTGGGGAATATAGTTCTGTAAGCCAACGTAAAGAGCCCCCACACCTTCCCCAGGAAATTGGCGAAGCCATTGGCCATGCCATTATTTCGTGGAATAATTTCGATAAGCTTCCAGCAGACACAAAAGAGTTTATCAAAAAAACACATGAAAATTTTTTGAATACAAAAGAAAAAATGCTCCAGCACATGGGGCACTTTTTCTATGAAATTCACGTGCGAGCCTCATCGCTCTCAACTTCTGAAAAAGAAACGGTCTTGGCACTTCTTGCTATGTATGAACCGCAATTTAAAGAGATCTGGAAAAAAGGAAATATGACAGAGGTGCATGCTTCCCTCGAGAACTTGCTACGTGAGCTAAACAAATTGACACAAAAAGAGAACCCTTCTCGTGATCTTCAGTCATTTGTTACTAAAGCCCGACACGATCTGGATCACTTTAAGACAATGAATTTTTAATGGATCACTCT
>PMZB01000323.1 GCA_003170575.1 Chlamydiia bacterium
TCTTTTGTTTTGCAGGAATTACGTCCAGCTTCACCAGCGGAAGAAAGAACTCTTGCCCGATCCCAATTAGAAAATGTTTTGCAAACGTCAGGAAAATCTCTGGATGCAGAGACACGTATTAAAGAAATGGGAGATTTGTTAAAACTACTCAAAATAGACCTGCAAGAAGATATTAGCGAGTCGAACAATGAAAATTTTACTAAACGAGTCGCGTTGCAATTTCAATGCTTTGAACAAATCGCAGATATTCGATCTTCGTTAAAGAATGAATCGCTTACTCGTGATCTTTCGGATGAAAGAGAGAAATGCAAAAAAGCCTACAAGCAGCTTGTCAGCGATATCCCTTCATTTAGAGCTGCCGCAGAGATAAAAAAAGAGCTCCCTTCTAAGAGAGAATCCTTTTACGATGTACCTTATGAACTAAGAGAAGAACGATTGCCTTATATGCAACAAAATGAACCTAAAATTGAAATTGAACCTCTTTGTGACACAAGAATTAAATATAAACATACAGTACATAAACAACCGAAGGAAAAAGAGACTGCCCGTAAAGCCTGGAAAGAGCAATGGAGAAGTGTACAAAAGGCTCTTTTGGAAGGCTATCAAAGAGCGCGACCACTTGCTGATAAAAATCTAAAAATAACTTGGATAACAGGAACAAGTACTGCGACACTTGTGCCAATGATGCGCATGCAAGTGCCCGAATGGGGTGGCCCTGCCTTAATTCCTTCAGGGCAACTCATTCGGTATGGTATCGTCCCTCTTACTGGAGAGTTAGCGTATGGTGTTTTAAAAAATGGGGTGAATATCAGCTCTCTTTCTGGGTGTGAGTTCCCATTTGTCTGTGCAGCAAAAAAGTATGCAGATACGATGAAAACTCAAGGAATTTTCAAAGTTGAGGATGAGCTCAAGTTCATAAATCAATATTGCGAAAATGAAAAGAACTTTTCTTTTCTTTTTGCCAGATTACAGATAGCAGTTATGCGACTCGAGTTCGCAAAAGCTCAAGGAACGGAAGGCGCTGATGCTGCTCTTAAGGAAGCAGGAGAATTGCTTACCAAATTATGCAAGAATAAACCAACGTTACCTATTTCCTCTCAATCCGAAAAATTCTCATCTCTTATTGACCAGGAAATTAAAAGCAAGGGTTCGACATTAATCGCTCCCAAACTGGGCATGATTGTGGGAGTGCCCCGGAGCAGCGGGAAGACTACATATGGGGTTGTCTCCTCAATTCAGGGGGAGAAATCCTGTGACGTTATAGTTGACACAGCGGGAACGAAGAAAACCATGGATATATCTTCATTACAAGCATTCTCAGATGAAAAACTCCAACAGGCGTGCGGCTCAAATAGAGCTCAACCTTTTTCTATTAAATCGGAGAAACAGCTCCTTGAAGAACTTATTGCCCATACGAAAGAGTCGAGTCGATATAAAAAAATTACCGATGAGGAAGCGCAATTATTACGTCAACCTTCTGGCCTCCTTTTTGGCTCATTTGTACTTGAACATAAGGATTTATCAACCGTTCTTTCAGATATCCCAGGCGAACTCGCAGCAAAAGGCCCTCAAAAATTAGGAAAAACAATTCAAGTTGTCTTTGTGGAAGAAACGGATTTAACTCGTGTGAAGGAATATTTACGCCACCTTCCTGAAGAAGCAAAAATTCATATTGTCAGCATGAAGGCATTGAATTATTTCACGGGAGCATATACATCGCCGCCGCCAAAGTAAGTTTACAGTCTTGAAAAAAACCACTAAAACGCAGCACTTCCAGGGAAGCGTGGGAATGGGATCACATCGCGAATGTTATCAAGCCCTGTGACAAAGCGGATAAGCCGCTCAAAACCAGCTCCAAAGCCTGAATGGGGCACGCTGCCATACTTACGAAGCTCTAAGTACCACCAGTAGGGTTTTGGATCCAAGCCAAACTCCTTAATTTTCGCCTCTAGCTCATCATATCTCTCTTCGCGCTGGCTTCCGCCGATGATCTCGCCAATCTTTGGAACAAGCACATCCATTGCAGCAACGGTTTTCCCATCCATGTTGTCGCGCATGTAGAAGGCCTTAATTTTGCGAGGATAGTCAGTTAAAATAACTGGTTTTTGGAAAAATTCTTCGGTCAGATACCGTTCATGCTCTGACTGAAGGTCCATTCCCCATTCCACAGGAAATTCAAAAGTCTTGCCAGATTTTTGCAGCACACGCACAGCATAGGTGTAGGTTGAATGCTCAAATGGCGTCTCTATTACTTTCTTCAACCGATCGATAATCCCAGTCTCAATAAACTGGTTGAAAAAGGCCATATCGTCTGCGCAGTTGTCGAGAACATACGTAGTGACAAATTTCACAAAGCTTTCCGCACATTCCATGTTGTCAGCAAGCTCTGCAAATGCCATCTCAGGCTCAATCATCCAAAACTCTGCAAGATGGCGCGCAGTATTGGAATTTTCAGCGCGGAATGTAGGCCCGAATGTGTAGACATCCGTTAATGCACATGCATACGCCTCAGCGTTAAGCTGCCCTGATACTGTAAGGTAGGTAGGGCATCCAAAAAAGTCTTTCGTATAATCTACTTTCCCTTCGGGTGTTCTTGGAGGCTTTTCTGGATCAATCGTCGTAACTCGAAACAACTCTCCAGCTCCTTCACAATCGGCTGACGTGATAATGGGGGGCTGAATATACAAAAACCCTCTTTTCTGGAAAAAGAGGTGTGTAGCAAAGGCTAAGGCGTTTCTCACGCGTGTGACAGCGCCAAACGTGTTCGTCCTCGGGCGCAGGTGGGCAACAGTTCTTAAAAACTCAAATGAATGGCGTTTTTTTTGGAGTGGGTAAGATTCTTGATTGGCCTTTCCATATACTTTAATCAGATTTGCATGCAGCTCAAGAGGCTGATTGCCTGGACTTTGCGCAACCACGCCTGTGACAGAAACTGAGGCCCCGGTGTTCACCGCACTTGCATCAAATCCTTTAGTCTCCGGCTGTACAACTACCTGAAGGTTGGTAAAACAAGATCCGTCATTTACCTCAACAAAGGTTAGATTCTTCTGGCCTCGTACAGTTTTGACCCATCCTTTAATAGTATGTTCCTGCCCTATAATCTTAGCCCGATCAGGCGCGAGCAGAATTTGACGTATCTTGGTATGCATACTTTTACCTCATTCGCGAAAAATATAAGAGATGATACCAAAAAAAGGCTTTTCTTAGAGAGCTTGTGTTTTCAACCAAGCAATCTCTTTTTTCCAGATCTCGAGTCCGCCTGGTGTTTCAAGGTATTTGGGGAGATCTCGGACTCTTGGGTCCTTCATGATGGCGGAAAAGCCAGGTTTTCCTATCATCCCTTCCCCGATTGGGCTGTGTCTGTCCTTATGCGAGCTTAGACCGCCCTCGGAATCGTTGAGGTGCATGGCGTGTAAGTGTGAAAGTCCAATGATCTTGTCGAATTGATCTAAGGTTGCTGAAAATGTTTCCTTGGTACGTAAATCATATCCACTAGCAAAAGCATGGCATGTATCTAAACATACTCCTACAGGCACTTTCCCCTTAACCTGCTGAATAATAAACCCAAGCTCATCAAAGGTTGATCCAACAACACTTCCTTGCCCTGCAGTTATTTCAAGGAGCAAAATCAGATTGGTTTTTCCTTTATCAAAACAATCTTGCATAGAACTGAGCGCGTCAGCTATTGCAAAAAGACACTCTTCTCTATTTCCCTCTAAGGCGGCGCCTGGATGGAAATTAAGATAGGAAATACCAAGAGCTTGACTTCGTTCTATCTCTTTCCTGAAAGCGGCAATACTTTTTTCACGAACAATTGTATTGGGGGACCCAAGGTTAATAAGGTAACTATCATGGCTTGTAATAGACTTGAGGCCAGTTTCAAGGAGAGCTTTTTTGAATTTTTGGACTTCTGTTTCTTGAAGAGTCTTTGCAGCCCATTGACGCTGGTTTGCAGTAAAAATCTGAATGGTTGTGGCCCCAATTTCCTTTCCAGCATAAAGAGCAGCGTCAAGCCCGCCCGCTATGGAAATATGAGCCCCAATTAAGAGAGGACTCTGCATGCCAGCTCGAGTAGGGGAAGTTGTTTTCTTTGATGAACATTCCATTCTTTCACACCCATTGAAACCATTGGAATGAAACTGCGAATTTTATACCCAAGTTCACATTGTGAACTTGGGTTAGAGCGGACTACTTTAAAATGATTGGCAGAGCCACAATAGCTACGCCGCCAGCAATGGCTCCAATTGCGCATGCGCCTTCAAAGGCGACTCTTACTTTTTTCATGAATTGAACTTTAGGATCAACACATGCCTTTTCTGTTCTTATTTCACGGAAATCCAGTACACATGCCCTTGCCGCTAGCACACTCATTCCCACTAGAGCAACACTGCCCCCGATCTGGCCCCAACCCATTTGCTTAACAGGAGCCACCGCACGCGTACAGTTATTCACTATTAGTGTACCGGCTTCATTGACATAATTTTTGCAGGCTTCGACACCGCCCTTCAACCATGCAGTATTGAGAGTCACATTAGGAAGCCTTACACTGGGTAATTCCCAATTAGCTATACGTGCAAACATAGTTATCCTCCATTTATTTTGAGTTTTTACACACAATACTAACTACAAATCCGAGCTAAAAAATCAGCTTGATCCAAAAATCTTTCACAGAGAGAAGATTTTTGGTATCATACCTCCTTCTTCACTACGATTGAACACGCTATCAAAGCCAGTACAATTTATACAAGAGGCATTCCCGTTGCGGTTTCTTAAGGATCGTACAGTAATACCTTTTACAGTTATAGAGGAGAAAAACGGTTCAGATCTTGACGATTTTTCCGAAGCTCGTATCCTTAGATACCTGTGAGGAAAAATCGTAAGTGAGATGAATCGTTTTTTCCCTCTAGAACTGTAAAAGTTATTACTGTACGATCCCTTAAAGGAGAAGAGGAGAATTTTTTATGAAATTTGGTGGCTGGCACAAATCCTCTCTGATTGATTTTCCAGGGAAAATTTGTGCTGTACTGTTTACCGAAGGATGCACGTTTCGTTGTCCTTTTTGTCATAATCCTGGGCTTGTTCTTCCCAAACATTTTAACCAAACTCCAATACCAGAAGAAAAAGTTTTTTCATTTCTGGAGGCAAGAAAAGGGAAGATTGAAGGAGTCACGATAACTGGTGGAGAACCAACCCTGCAGGCTGATCTAAAAGACTTTGTTAAAAAGATTAAATTGCTTGGGTTTGCGGTAAAGCTTGATACTAATGGAACTCACCCTGGTGTTGTAGAAGAGCTCCTCAAAGAAGATCTTCTTGACTATGTAGCAATGGATATAAAAGCATCGTTTTCCAACTACAATAAGCTTGCCGGAGTCATTGTAGACCAACCTTCAATCGAGAAAACCATTCGCTTACTGCTTGATAACTCAAAAGAGTATGAGTTTAGAACAACCATCATCAAAGAGCTGCATGATGCACAAGAAGTTGCTGCTATGGCCAAAACCATCCAAGGAGCAAAAAGATATATACTCCAAAAATTTCGTCCAGAGGTTCTCCTAGACCATTCTTTTCAGGCGTATTCTCCTTGTACAGATGACGAAATGGCTGAATTGTGTAGGACTGCACTTCCTTTTGTACAAAAATGCACCTGGAGATAACGAAGTTCTCCTATTTTCTTACGCACGTCTCACACAGACTTCCCCCAAGAAACTCTGTTATCTGTATCTCCCAACTGTCCCCCTCTTTCCTGACGAATTTCATCATTTTGTCCGGTGGCTCTTTATACCACGTTACATGGAGTTCGTCGATTCTACCTTTTTCGTTTCGTCGGACTCGAATCAGCTGGAGCGGCATTTCCGTTGATTCCTCAATAAAAGAAAAATTGTCCTTTGAAGCCCCTCTGAAAGTAGCATGAAACCCTGTTGGCTCGTGATCACCATCGTATGTGCCACAAAGTTGAGAAAAAAGCTCTCGTGCCTCGGCAAGATCTCTCTGAGTTTCCTTTGTTTTCGCTGCCTCGAGAACACTCCCTGGAGGAATTTCGCACGCCTGAGCTTCGTTTACCTGTAGGTAACGAATCACACCATCTTTTCCTGAAAACAGCTCAATCTCTGCAGTCTTGTTATCGATAAAAATATATTCTTTCCCTTCATGAGGATATATTTTATAGGCAACACCGGCCCAGTAGAGAAAATTCTCTTTAGAGTAGGCCATAAGGCCTCGATCCCCCTGAAAAAACCTCTCAGCCTTTGGAACTACATTTTTTCCCTCTGAAAGAACAGCGTTTCGTGCTTCCTCCGCGGGAATTTGATATGGTTGAGACAAAGATGCCCTTTCCGGCTGAAGAACAGAAAGAGCCTCGTCATATAGCCTTCCAATGCATCTGCAAAATTTCTTATCATCTGGTGTTCCGAGGAAGTTATCCCACATGAACCTACCGATAGCTTCATCCTGCCGTGATGGATCTCTCATTCGCTCCCAACGAAAATTATGGTGGTATTCATCAAGGGACCCTCCCTTTTGGATCGAAAGAGAAGCCTTTCTCTTATCAACTATGGTTCCTCCCACAGACCACGATGGCAGGTTGCGATTGTGGGATGTAAAAAGTGCATCCAGTTTTTCTTTAGGGACCAAAACATGGCCATCCAGCGTTCTGAGTTCAGGAGCCATCATCGCCTGAATAAACTTTATCTCATCAGAAGGATGCATGAATAGATCACCAGCGCCATGCACTAAGTTGTCATTGCATGATATCTGTCCTTCTTCTTTCGCTAAAACTTCTCCTTTTCCAATGGCAAGAACTCGACCCTCATCTTTAACCGCCTTGCCAGGAGCATAAGTGGCCTCATGTATGTCAAGAGGTTGAAAAAGCTCCTTCTTAAGAATTTCCTCAAAGGTAAGAGGTGTTTCTCCTTCTTGGATAAAGATAGCGTCAATGATGTCGTGAATATAGACACCATCCATATATGCATCCTGTCGTTTCGGATTCGACACTGCCTTCTCAAATGCACGAAGAGTCATGTTCTTCAAACCTGGCGGTACTTGGTCTACAGCGATCCTTCGATTCCCCTTTTCCAAAAATGAACCAATGGTTCTTACAGCTAACTTTTCATTGCTTTGGAGCAGCTCTTTCAAAGCCTTTTCTTTATATGCCTTTTCTATGACATAGGCCAAAAATTGCATCTGCAAATTGCTATAGGTACAAATACCGTCCCCTGGACGGGAAATAAACGGGATTTGAAGCTTAGAGGGTCTTCGAAGCAGGTCATCTTGAGAAAGAGCGCTTCTTTCATCCGGAGAGGCATCGACACCTGCAACCGAATCGAAAGTCAATCCTGCGGTCATAGCTGAAAGCATTTCCACAGTAATCTCATTTGGGTCTACGGGCATTTCATTACAATCCCTTTGAAATTTATCCATGACTTCTTTGGGAAAATATCGTTTGATCGAGTCATCGAATCGAAGGTATTTCCTGTGTTCTAAAACTGCTGCCACAAGGCTTGTCATGACTTTTCCGGAAGACCCTATATTTGCAAGCGTATCTTCACCAACCTCTTTTCCCCCCTTTAAACCAGTTTTCCCAAAGTGAAACTCCAACGGTCCAATCCTCTCTTCTACATTTTTGGGAAGAACAAGACGTGCATAGGCTGCACATCCTGTCGGCACGCAAGCCTTCAATTCGTCTTTGGCTCGCTCAAAGAGCTTCTTTACCTCCAACCACTTTCTCTCTATTTCAGGTGCCAAAGGAAGAATAGTTCTGGTAGCCACTTGGGCTATCTCTGGAGCCCCTTTTGGAAATGGTGTAACATGCGCGAGTGCCGTTGATTGGTCAGTGAACGCTTTTTCCAAAATTTTGTGAGCGGCCATCTTGCATTTCTCATCTCCTAGACTTGTCGCTGGGGAGGAAGTCTGCTCCTGAGATGGTTGGGGAGAAGGGACAATTCCAGAATAATTTTTGTCTTCAACCGCCATAGAAAATCTCCTTGCTCTCCTGAGTAGAACATATACTGAAATTTGTTTCGGTATATAATAAAAAGCTC
>PMZB01000188.1 GCA_003170575.1 Chlamydiia bacterium
GACATATATAGCAACAGAGGACTAATCAAACCTGCTGACTTGTCCAACATATATGCTCTTTCAGATTGGCTTGACAGTTGGATTTTGAAATGTAAAATTCAGAAATTGCAAGACAAAATTTTGAAAGAAAAACCTGAATTTTCTCCTATAATAGTTGGATATAAGGTTGAGGTAAGAAAGGCACGTGAGGATGCCTTAAAAACATTCAGGGACCTCGTCTCAGGAATTGAAGAAAGCGAAATATTTGCTACTCATGAAACATACAGAAAAATTCAAGATTCAATAGCAGAGCTCAAGCGCAGCATTGAAGAATTTCCTGAGGGAAAGCTTTCTTCTTTTTTTTGTGAGAACTTGATGTGCATGACTCAATTTATAAAGAAACTTTCAGATTTAGAAGTACAAATTGACGAAGAAAAGAAAAAATTTCAAACTAAGGAATGCGGGAAAGTAACCGTTTTCTTAAAAGAGACAGGCAATCCATGCGATCTCAACATCCGACGAAGAACGGAGAAATACCCTAATAGATATCGGTTTGATTTATATTCCAGCGATGGTTCTCCAGTAGGAAACATAACTTTCAATTTAGCCTTATACGATGGAGTATGCTTTTGGCCACAAAAACCGAAATCTCAATCCCTCCGATCTTTGCCGATGACACGAGTAGTCTATGTTGACACAATGTTTTCCACACAAAAAGAGAAATACAAAGGTGTAGGCACCAAACTCTTACAACTTGCAATGGAACAAGGCTGGGCCCAAGGATGTGAAGGGGCGTTAGCTTTGTCGGCGTCATGGTCATCTCATGCATTTCACTATCTTCAAGGTTTGCGAGCTTCAGATGCAGAGAAAAACAAAAAAATAGCCGAAATAGTCCGACAAAATCAAAGTACGGGAAAGATACAAGACACAAGCGAGCTCATGGGAGTAGGTATGCATCTCACCCATAAGGCAATTAACGAATGGAAAAAACGAATCAGAGAAAATCCTCTCCTTGCTACCACTAAAGAGGAATGTGTTATGAGATTGCTGTCAACATGATGGGGTCAAATTGAGATTCAGATTTTGCCTAGGAAACATCATTGAAAAAAATATTTTTCATTGAGGAGAGGTATATTTTCTTAGTTTTATTTTTCTTACTACTTCAGAAAAAAGAGGGAAAAGTTTCCCGCGAAAAAACCCTCGCTTATATTCATGATTGTCCACATAGCTCTTCAATCTAGGGAAGCTTTGCTCACACGTTGGCCGCGCCTTTGGAGGGGAAGGAAGAGGTACATCAGGCCCATAGTCATGATATCTGTACCTTGAAATAGAGCTAGAATTTACTTTTATCATAACGCCTCTGGTTAAGTCTCTGGCGGAAAAAGGCATCCTATCGTAAAATTGTTGCTCTTCAATAACAATATATAAGGATTTTTTTATGTCGGTTTCTTCTTGTAAACTCAACCGAAATATTGACGATTTTGCCTGCACCGAGCTATTTAAACAACAGGAGTCCCCCTCTCTTTCACCACCCCTGAAACAGGAACGACGAATTACTCTCTCTCAAATACTCGACAATGCTCCTAGTATCATTGTATCATGGACGCCAGGCAAACACCATTTTACTGTCATCTACCCACCCGACTATGCCGGGAAAGAAATACATTTTAATGATCCTATCTCTCAATAAGGCCCTACAACGGGTTGAAAGTCATATCCCCACAGGCTCCACTATAGTTGTGGGCATGTCAGGCGGAGTCGATTCATCGGTCGCTGCAGCACTTTTGAAAGAGCTCGGCTACGCCGTTGTGGGTCTTTTCATGAAAAATTGGGAGGAAGGAGATAGTTGCCCTGCAGAAAAAGATGCTCAGGATGTAGCACAAGTGGCACATCTTCTCTCTATACCATTTTACACAGTAAACTTTACCAAAGAGTATAGAGAGGAAGTGTTTGAGAGCTTTCTTGCAGATTTAAAAAAGGGGCTGACACCCAATCCAGACGTGCTATGCAACAGAGAAGTGAAGTTTAAAAAACTTCTGGAAAAGGCGCTCTCTCTTGGGGCAAAAGGACTTGCTACTGGGCATTATGCGAAAAATTCCATTCGTGATGGCTCTTTTTTTCTTGAATGCGCAGAGGATAGCTCCAAAGATCAGACCTACTTTCTTTACACAGCTACCCAAGAAACGCTCTCCCGAACACTCTTTCCTCTTGCAAACTTCAAAAAAAGTGAGGTAAGGAAGCTTGCGGCCCTTTTGCATCTTCCTGTTGCAGAAAAAAAAGACAGCACTGGGGTTTGTTTCATAGGCGAGCGAAATTTTAGGGAATTTTTAAAACCTTACCTGGGAGTATCTCCAGGGAAAATTCGCACCGTTGAAAATGAAGTTGTTGGCGAGCATATTGGACTTCATTACTACACGATAGGACAGAGAAAAGGGATGGGCATTGGCGGCCGTGGAGATGCATGGTTTGTGGTAAGCAAAGACATGGAAAAAAATGAGCTTATTGTAGCTCAGGGGAAAAACCATCCTGCACTCTTTTCCAGCTCTCTTTCTGCAAAAGAGCCTCATTGGATTAGTGGGAAGGCACCTTCTTTCCCCTTCTACGCTTCTGCAAAAATTCGTTATAGACAGCTTGAACAACCCTGCTGCGTGACTCAAGAAGGCGACGCTCTTCGCGTCACCTTCTCTACCCCACAGCGAGCAATAACGCCCCAACAATCGGTCGTGTTTTATAAAGAAGGAATCTGCCTAGGCGGCGCATTTATTCAGTGGGCTTTTGCTTGAAAAAAAAGTGAATTACAAAACAACCTTGTCGAAAAGAATGGGTGATTACCAACCAAAAGTCCTTTCTAATCCTTCACCAAACGGCTTCAAAAATGTGAAATAGGCGATAAGACCAATAGCGACAGCTACGCCAACTGCTCCAAAAGTAGCACCTGTACACACTTGGCATACAGTCCCAAAATTATCAGAAGCAGACGATCCTGAGGTACGTCTAGCTAACTCATCTCTAGCCCGTGATTGTCTTTCCGCTTTTCTAGCCTGAGATTTTCGGAAACAGTCTGTACATCTATATTTGATTGTTTGGCCATCGAAATCTCGGGGTTCAACTGTATTAGGAGCGGCAGAAAAATCTAACTTAGCTCCGCACTTTCCACATACAGGTTCATTTGTTGGTAAATAAACTGGATTAACCATATAAATCTCCTTTAAGTATACATAATCGTTACATTTTATAA
>PMZB01000129.1 GCA_003170575.1 Chlamydiia bacterium
CAACAGCACTCCAGTATGGCGAGTGTCTTCGCAGAGCAAGACATCACAGGAGGCAAGGGCCGTGCGGGCCCGTTCCGAGATATCTCCCAGATTGCCAATTGGCGTTGCAATGAGGATGAGCAAAATACGCACCAAATCAGAAAAGAAGGTGGCACCCAGATTCGAACTGGGGAATGGAAGCTTTGCAGGCTTCTGCCTTACCGCTTGGCTATGCCACCAAAAAAAAACAGGGTAAGTGTACCGATACCGCAACCTTCTTCGCAAGAAAAGAGTTTTTGTAGAGGTGAATTCAGGGATTTCAGGTATAGTAATGATAAACATCAGGCTTTCCGCACATAAGGAAGTTCTATGTCATTTTGCCATTTGCATGTTCATTCACAGTACTCCATTCTTGACTCGTCGCTTTCGATTGCGTCGATCGCAAAAGGAGCCAAAGCTTTTGCAATGAAGTCAGTTGCTCTTACTGACCATGGCAACCTTTTTGGTGCAATCGACTTCTATAAAGCGATGAAAGAGGCCGGCGTACACCCCATCATTGGGTGCGAGATGGCAATCGCCTCTGGGTCCAGATTTGAAAAAAAGAAGTCCTCCACACACTCACACATCGTTTTACTTGCGAAAAACATCACAGGATACAAGAATCTGTGCAAATTAAGCTCTTGGGGCTATACAGAGGGGTTTTATTATGTTCCAAGGATCGATAAGGAACTGCTAGAAAAATATGCGGAAGGGCTTATTTTCCTCTCAGGATGTGATAAGGGGCTTTTTGCAGAACTCATACTGAAAGACAAAAAAAAAGAATTCGCAGATGAGGTTGACTGGTTTAGATCTTTATTCAAAGAAGATTTTTATTTTGAAATCGCCCGCCATGCAAGCTCACGAGAGGATCTTGAGGCAGAAGGCATTACAAATGAAGCCTGGCTGTACCGAGAATACCAGGAGCATATTGCCAAAGAAAAAGCTCTAGAGGCTTTTCTTTTAGAGGAGGGGAGAAAACAAGGCATTCCCTGTGTTGCGACCAACAATTGCCACTATTTTGAGCGAAAGGATTGGAAAGCGCATGAGATCTTGCTTAACATTCAGTCAGGAGAGCCCTGTTTTTTGCGCGAAGAAAATCCACATACAGGAAGTCTCACTTCAACTCCTAATCCAAAAAGATCCACGCTCCCCTCTCATGAATACTACTTCAAAAGTCCTGAGGAGATGCGAAGCCTCTTTTCGGATATTCCAGAAGCTATAGATATAACCACACAGATTGCTGATGGCTGTCATCTTGAGATCGACTTCGCCTCAAAACATTATCCTGTTTTTGCCATCAAACAAGAGGAGCAAAAACAGGATTGGGACAGGCAAAAAGCTGCTGAAGACTACCTCAAAGAGCTAAGTTACCAAGGAATAGCGCCTAGATACACAAAGGAAAGGTTACAAAAAGTTGCGCAAGCCCATCCAGGACATGATCCTAACGAGCTGGTAAAAGAGAGGCTCGAGTTTGAGCTTGAAATTATCACCTCAAAAGGTCTTGCAGACTATTTTCTTTTGGTCTGGGACTTTATTAGCTGGGCAAAAAAGCATAAAATCCCTGTTGGACCTGGCCGAGGCTCAGTTGTGGGGTCAATTGTCGCATACCTTATCGGAATAACCGACATTGAACCCTTGCGCTTTCATCTCTTCTTCGAACGATTCATCAACCCTGGACGCATGTCGTATCCTGATATTGACATAGACCTTTGCATGGAGCGCCGTCCTGAAGTTATCGCCTATACTATGGAAAAATATGGGAAGGAAAACATTGCGCAGATCATCACCTTTGGCACCATGAAAGCAAAAATGTCCATCCGGGATGTCGGCAGAGTGCTCAACGTTCCTCTTGCAAAAGTCAACCAGATTGCGAAACTTGTACCGGATGATCTTAACATCACCATCGAAAAAGCCTTAGAAAAAGATCATGATCTCAAATCTCTTTCAGAAACCGATGAAGAGGCCTCGGCCATCTTACAAGCCGCCCAAGTTCTTGAAGGCTCGATACGAAATTCAGGCATACATGCAGCAGGCATTCTTGTCTGTGGAGAGCCCCTGTACGAGCACATTCCCATTTGTCTAGCAAAAGACTCTGAAATGTATGTGTCCCAGTACTCGATGAAACCGGTCGAGCTAGTTGGGATGTTGAAAGTTGACTTTCTTGGGCTTAAAACGCTGACATCCATTCAACTCTGTGTTGACGCACTGAAAAAGTACCGAAATATCACTATTGACTGTGAAAATATCCCGCTCGAAGATGAGGCAACATTTCAACTTCTTAATCAAGGGCAAACTCTTGGCGTGTTTCAGATAGAAGATGGCGGCATGCAGGATCTATCAAAGCAGCTCCATCTTGAGAAATTTGAAGAGATTATCGCTATGACCGCGCTTTACCGGCCAGGCCCAATGGAGATGATCCCCTCATTTATCGCCCGAAAACATGGGCAAGAACCTATTGAATATGATCATCCAAAAATCGAATCCATCCTCAAAGAAACCTATGGCATCATGGTGTACCAAGAGCAGGTCATGCAGATAGCTCAAGAGCTTGCCTCGTTTACGTTGAGCGAGGGAGATGTGCTGCGCCGCGCCATGGGGAAAAAAGATGCCAAGGAAATGGCAAAGCAGCGCAAAAAGTTTATTGAGGGCGCAGTCAAAAACGGGATCAGCGAAGAAATAGCAACTTCTATCTTTAGCAAGATGGAGCGATTTGCTGAGTATGGATTTAATAAGTCGCATTCTGCAGCCTATGGATACATTACCTACACAACTGCATACCTCAAAGCCCATTATCCTGCAGAATGGCTTGCAGCCCTTATGACCTGCGATAAGGATGATACGGAAAAAGTGGCGCGCCTGATGCATGAAGCCCAGCAATTAAAAATCTTGTGCCTTCCACCAGACATTAATGATTCAGAAAATGTCTTTCGTGCCACATCAGAGGGCATTCGGTTTGCACTTTCTGCTATCAAAGGCGTTGGAACCCAAGTTGTCGAGTCTCTGTGTGAAGAGCGCCAAAAAAGGCCCTATTCTGGTCTCTACGATTTTGTGCACAGGAGTGATCAGAAAAAGGTGGGAAAAAAGGCAATAGAACTCCTTGTCGACGCAGGCTGTTTTGATCGGTTTTCTTGGACTAGAGATGAATGCCTCTCAACTCTTGAAGTTATGTATGATGATGTTCAGAAAACGAAAAAAGACCAAGAACGCGGGATATTTTCTTTGTTTGATGAAACCCCAGGGGATATCCCCAAAGCATACCTAAAACCAATACAGCCGAAAAGAACCCGGTCAGAAGAGGATCTTCTGCTCAGAGAAAAAACACTTCTTGGCCTATTTGTGAGAGGTCATCCCCTTACAATATACCAAAAACAACTTCAGTCCTTATGCTGCCTTTCCTTTAAACAAGCAGAGGCTCTCGGAGAAGGCTCTGTATTCCGTATGGCGTTTATTGTGGAAACAGTCACAACAAAGTTTTCCTCAAAGTCAAAGAAAAAATTTGCTATTCTTACGCTCTCAGATGCAGAAGGAAATGTGCTTGAACTACCTATCTGGCCCGAACTTTTTGAGACCAATCAAGATCTTCTCACAGAAAACCGAATGCTTTTTGGCGTATTTTCTAAGGAAAAAAGAGACTCTGAGCTTACCCTCTCCTGCCGCTGGCTTGGCGATGTAA
>PMZB01000217.1 GCA_003170575.1 Chlamydiia bacterium
GGTCTGGGAGATGGCACAGAGCTTTATAGAGCAAAAGACTGGGTCGCAGAAAGTAAGAGACTAAATAGAAGTTTTAAAATCTCAAATTATGTATAATAAGAGTAGAGAGAAAGGAAGGGACTTTGTATGGCAGATGAAATGGTTATCACTCCCTTACCGGAGGAACCAGAAGTTTTGAATATCAGCAACAGTGCTATTGGGAACACCCCAAACGCGACTGTTCCTGCAAGTATTAGTAGCATGGGAGAGCTTCAAAGGCTATCCCCCCAACTTTATAATGCAATTTTGCAATCTATGGCCTGGGTGATTTGTTCTCAGTCCAACGATTCCGTGCAACGGCAAAAAGAGCTCCTTGATGAGGCTGATCGTGAAAAGTAAGATTTGATGCAGGAAAAAAAGGAAATACTTGTACCTAAAAAGTACGCTCACATTCGGCTGGATCAGGCTCTTGCCTCTCTTTTTCCCTCGTATTCTCGTGCCTCAATGCAGCAGCATATTGAAGGGGGAAGAGTTTTTGTCAATGGACACGCCCAGAAAAAACGATATCTTGTAGAGGAAGGCGACCTTCTCACTCTGTGCCTCCTCCCTCCTGAGCCAAGCCTGCTTATTCCAGAAAACATGTCATTTTCAGTACTTTTTGAAGATACTGATCTCTTTGCTATTAATAAACCCCCACATCTTGTTGTTCATCCTGCCCCTGGGAACAAATCTGGGACCTTTGTGCATGGGTTTCTTGCGCACCTTCAGAATTCTGCGTTTGATGACCCTGTTCGCCCAGGAATTATCCATCGTCTAGATAAAGACACATCTGGTGTTCTTCTTGCTGCGAAAAATAGGGAAGCTCTCTATGCTGTATCCAAGCAATTTCATGATAGGAAAGTAGGTAAGGAGTATTTTGCGGTTGTTGTTGGTGAGTTTACAGGCTATTCGGACGTTCAGGGGTGTATAGCGCGTGATCCAAGAAATCGCAAGCGTATGGCGGTATCCGAAAGCGGTAAGCATGCAAGAACAGAGGTGTTTGGCGTACAAGCAAGAAATGGGTTTTCTTTGATCAGAGCTATCCCTCATACTGGGCGAACCCATCAGGTAAGAGTGCACCTTCGTTCCTTGGGCTTGAGTATTTTAGGGGATGACTTGTATGGACAGAAAGAGATAAATAAAAAGTGGGGAGTGAGACAGATGCTCCATTGTTTTTCTCTTACATTTTGCCATCCAAGAACTCATGAAACACTCCGATTAGAAGCTCCTTTTTTTGCCGATATGAAGGCGGTTTTTGAGAGATTAGGGTTTTATACCTCTTCTTGGTGAGCGAATCGGATTTCGCGCGAAGATGTAGCCTCGGGATTCGATCGATCAAAAACGTACCCATATTGTAATATTGGCTAGTTTTTGATCGTCGAATCGCGAGAGCTTTCTCTTAAGCGCCAAACTCGTCTCGAATAAGAAGAGGTATTAAATGAGAGCCGTTGTGCAGAGAGTGAAGCAAGGGCAAGTGTCTGTAGAAGGGGAAGTGGTTGGGACAATTGGGCGTGGATTGGGAGTTTTTCTTGGGATAGGCCCTGATGACACTTCCCAAGATGCTGCATGGCTTGCAAAAAAGATTGGTCTTTTGCGGATATTTCCAGACGAAGCAGGAAAGATGTCTTTAAATGTGCACAATATTGGCGGCGAAGTTCTTGTGATAAGCCAGTTCACACTGTTTGGCGACTGTAGATGTGGAAACCGGCCTGATTTTACAGGCGCTGCACCCCCTGAAAGGGCAGAAATACTCTATAATGAGTTTTTAGAGATCTTGGAACAAGTGCTTGGAAAAAGGCCTGAGCGAGGCGTTTTCCGTGCAAAAATGGAAGTTTCGCTTGTGAACTGCGGCCCTGTTACTCTTATCATCGATAGTAAAAAATAGGAAGGTTCCATGGAAAGAGAAGTGCCTCTTGCTGATATTGAGGCTTTAATTAGCTCCTATATCAATCCAGGCAAAAAGCCAATTGACCTTGCTTCTTTTCCATGGGTGCAAGAAAGGCTTTCCATATTTTCACGATTTTTGGGGTTTTTCGGCGGGAAAGGCGTATCCTGGCAGGAAAAATATCTTTTCCCAATACTTGCAGAGGCCTCTCTTCCATACCTTCAACAGTTTAAAGAGGGTTCCTGGAAAGTCTACCAAGAAGCTAAGCTCAAAGCATTGTTTGATTTCTTTTCTTCTCGCATAGATGCGTGTAGGAAATTTTTGCCGCCTGAGCTTATCACCTTCCTTATGGGGCCTACACCCTCCTTTTTTCAAGAAAAAGCGCGTGCACAAGCACATTGCAAAGGGGGGATATGTCAGTGGCGCAGAGATGAGGCCTATCTTGAATATAAAAATAGGCTGCAAGGGCTTCTTGGGCAAGCCAAGCCTTTAAAGGCGCCTAAGCCCAAAACCTATCCAGAAGAGACTGTTGCTCCACTCACAAAAAAGACAAAAGAGAGGCTTGATAAAACGCTTGAACAGTTGCATAAAATTCGAGACGAATGTGTTGAGTGCAGTTTTCAGGTAGAGCGAGATTTTTCAAAGCTCTTTCCTTTGCGTTTTGAGTTTGAATCCCTTGTTATTGACCTTCAAGAGAGGAAAGAGGCGCTTTTTTCCCTTCTTTTGAATATTGAGGGGGAGATTGCAAAACTTACTGAGATGCATGTGATTGCGGAAGAGGACCAAGCTTTTTGCCTGCTTGAAAAAGAGAATCATTTACTCCAAGAATTTTCCTCAAAAGCAGAGGGGATGAAGAAAGGTTTGGTCAAATGTCGCTCACAAGCGCAAGAAGCCCGAACCTCCCTTTATAGATGTATGCAGGATCTTATTCGAATGATCGACAGTGTTGCCGTGTTGCCTAAAACGAGCTCATTTTGGCCTCATCAAGAACGCATCCTTAGAATGGCTCATGAAAAAGTAAAGAAATTCAAGGAGTCCCTCTCCGGTGGTCCTGGGCCAGGATTTTCTTTTTCCATTCTTGAAATTGAAGTGAATCACTTTATAGACTTGGCAAAACAGTTCCTTGAGGAGGGAGTCGGCGTGGATAAAATGCGAGATCAGCTTTCTTCTCTCTCTACACAAGTTGAAAAACTGATAGAACATGTACCCTCTCCTAAAAAAAAACCTCTTCAAAAGCTCCTTGCAGACATACATTCACTTCACCGGACGCTGGAGATATCCTCAGACCGTGCTGCAAAGTTTGATCAGATTATTCATGCATGGGAAAAATACCATTAACGAAAAATTGACCATTTTACGCTATACTGGAGCCGTATCGAAAAAAGTTGCTTTTCAGCAAATAGGGAACTGATCTATAAAACAGAAATGTGTGGTTGTGGGTGCAAGGACATCCTTGTGACTTGATCAATCATGAACTTTATTGCATATGAAAAAGGGGACCGAAACATGAAAGAATTTGTAGCATATATCGTAAAGAACCTGGTCGATCATCCCGACAAGGTACGTATCAACGAAGTCGGTGGTACGCAGACACTTATCATAGAGTTGGCTGTAGAAAAGAGTGATATCGGGAAGATTATTGGCAAGGAAGGAAGAACAATTAATGCGATTCGAACGCTTCTGATGTCAGTAGCGAGCCGAAATGGCATTAGAGTAAGTCTTGAAATTATAGAAGAAGAAAAGGCTTCCTCTTCAGGAAGACCGGCCTAAAGTTAAGAA
>PMZB01000040.1 GCA_003170575.1 Chlamydiia bacterium
ATCAAAAATATCTCTCAAATAGAATCGCCCAAAATTTCATAAATAAAAGGGTTCGTAAAAATGAGATCTTTTAAAAAATTCTGTACATTCTCAAGTTTCATCCTCAGTTTATCCGCGAAAATATGCCTTGCAGCCGCCCCTGATTGCTTAAGTGAGTGGAACTATCCCCTTTCTCAATTTGAACAGGTAGGAAGCCGTCTTGCTGAAAGGGATGGCGAAGAAGCCAAGAACCTTGTGCTTCTCATAAAAACCACTCTACACAATGATCCAGGGTATCGCTCATTAACAAAGCATGAAGCTAGAAAGCCTGAATTTAAACAGCTTATCGGAAAGCATGCCCCCTATGATTTTAATCGATTAATTCCTCAATTCAATCCTCAGATTTTTCTCAATGCAAGTCTTGTTTATACGCCGGAACAAGAGTTCATTTTGACCGCCTGTCCGAGGATTCCAGAACAAGTTACCGAACTTTTTATGCACTTTCTCAACGAAGCCCCAAAAAAAAGAGTCTGGGTTTCCGTGCTTGATTCTTCGGAAAAGTCTGAGTACTGCAATAACTTCTGGAAAGCTGATTTTGTAAAAACATTGCCTCTCCGAAATGGCTGGCACCTTGTCCACCACAAGAAAACTCAACTTGCTCAAGGTGATGGGTTTTCAGCTAAGGGCACAAAAACAGAGCTCATACAAACAACCCTTGTATTTTCAAATGGGCAGGAAGAGAAAACTCTCAATCATTTACATTACAATGGCTGGTTTGATGGATGTCGATGCCCCGATGAAAGCCTTTTTATACGCCTCCTGGAGGAGATGCGGACCCTTAATAAACAAAAGGATAAAAAAATCTCTTCCTCTGAAGTTCCTATTTACATCAATTGTGTCGCAGGCATTGGACGTACTGGCATGACGGCAGTTGGCTATTTGTGCTACAAGAAGATCAATGCCTGTCCTTCTAAACAACGAAGCGAGATGACCCTTAATATCCCCGCCATGATTTACGAACTCAGAAAACAACGCGGAAGTCTTGTTACTAATTATGAGCATCTCAGCGCACTTTATTCATTTTTTGGACGATATTATTCTAAGGGAGAGGATTTGTCGTCGAATTAAAGAGCCCTATTTCTTATATTTGTTACAAAATCAAAGTTGATAGACCTCTAGTTCATGGAGTGTTGTATCTGCGCAGAAGGCATTATCAAAGGCAACCTGCATTCGTCTTGATTGAGGATACATAACAACCTGATGCGTTGTACCAATGTTATTCACATAAGGAAGAGCAAGGCTTGCCCTAACAAGTGCTCCTGGAGAGGCTTGAGTTGTAGCTTTCTGAAACAATTGTGCAATAATCTTCTCTCTATTTTCGCATTCATGAGTTATCTTGGTTGTATCATCACGATATACGTCGTTTGTTGTAACAAGAGGCTCTTTCTCTTTTTTTATCCGCTCAAGCGGCCGAACATTCCACTGTCGAAAGTTAAAAGAAGCGGCTGTCGCTTGGTCAGCAACAGTAAGGTGATAAGGGCCTAAAGGAAGTTGTTTTTGAAATATGTCTTTTATCTCTTTTAATGAAGAAGCGCTCTCTAAACACATTCTGTTATAAAAGGAAGCCGGCATTCCTCGCACTTCTAAAGTCAATCCTGGACATACGTTCATCGCCAAACCTAAACCAGCATCATTCATGCCAGTGACTGTACCGAGAAAACCAGGGAAACCTACTTCCACAGTTGAATATTTGCCTTCTTGATATTTGCGATGCAAGACACAACTCATTGTGCCAAGTATGCCAAACGAGGGCCAATCCAGATTCCTTCCAAATACCATTCCCTCCTTTGGATCGGTTGCAAGAACGGTCGTACAACAGATAGGAAAGCGTCGTTCTACCTTGCGAAGATTAAAATGAACTTCATCAGGCATAAGATGAAACAAAAGAAGATCCTCAATAGTACACTTTCCCTTAATGGATAAATTATGTTCACTCCTCCATGAGTTAAATCCTTCTACCACCCCCTTCATCTCCTCAAGATATTCTTTCGGGATCGTCTCTTGAATTGCTTGTAACGTTTGCGGCAAATTTTTACACTGGGGCTTATCGGCCAGTCTTTTTACAAAATTAACTTTGGATAGCATTTTTTCTAAATATGGCCCCATAAGATACCCATGATCATGTCCAGCCTGATATGGATCATCAGAAATAATCTCTAAAATCGGGATATCCTTTTGGTAATAAAGGCGTGCTTTTCCATAAGAAGCAGGCGTGAACACATGATCTTTCATATCATGATGTGAACCTAACATAAGAGAAAAAACATATGCGCCTACAAGGGCTGCTAATAAATAGCAGCCAACAAGGCCTACTCCAATACCTGGTATAATCGCATGTCCTGCAATGCAAGCAGCAACGGCAATTGCACTCAACACAACGCCGGCCACAAGTATAACTTTCGTGGTTGTAGGATGGCGATGCATAAACCTAAACCCCTTATCCAGCATCCCTTCCAGAAAGGTTTGTTGAACAAGAGGATTAGATTGAACATTTTGAACGGTGTTTTGCATAAATACCTTTTTGTTAAGTCACTTCTCAAAAAACCCAGGGAGCCACCCATATCCACGAGAATTACTCTCCCTTCATCTCAAGCATCTTTTCTAACGTTTTTGAGAAGGAGGTAGTGCTGCAACCTCAGGTTTGCTTTGCAAAGAAAGCACAACCCCTAAATTTTCTCTTGAAGATGAAACAGAAGAAGACATGAATGAATCTCTCCGTGAAATATTTTCGTCATTATAATGCAAAATTTATTTAAAACAACGATGAACAACCGTGTTTAAGAAAATATTGCTATATATTAAC
>PMZB01000076.1 GCA_003170575.1 Chlamydiia bacterium
AGGATGATCTTGCCCTCATTGTGCTCCACCTCATGTAAAATGCCTTTGAGCCGCTCTTCAAATTCCCCGCGGTATTTAGTTCCTGCAACAAGGCTTCCCATATCAAGCGCAAAAAGCTCTTTGTTTTTCAGAGAGTCCGGCACATCCCCCTGGATAATTCTTTGGGCTAATCCTTCTGCGATTGCTGTTTTCCCAACTCCTGGATCCCCGATCAGCATCGGGTTATTTTTTGTGCGGCGGCTCAACACTTGGATCGTGCGCCGAATTTCTTCATCCCGCCCGATCACAGGATCAATCTTTCCAGTACGCGCTTGCTTTGTAAGGTTTCTGCAAAATTTCTCCAGCGCTTGTAGGCTTGATTCAGCGGTCTCTGAGTCCATGGAGCGGCCAGCTCGGAGTTGTTTTATAACAGGCTCCACAACAGACTCTTTGATGCTAAATCGCGAACTCCAACCTGAAAAAGGTTCTCGAGGGTATTTTGTAAAGGCAAGAAAAATATGGTCTGTACTTATGTAAGAGTCTTTCCATTCTTTTGCAATCTCTTCTGCTTCTCGCAATCTCAGCTCAAGCGACTGATGGACGGTTGGCTGGACCCCTTCTTTCTCGAGGGTAGGAAGGTTGTCAAGGAAATTCTTTACATCCTCTTTCAAGGGACCTGCTGGGGCTTTGAGCGTGTCAATTATCGTGCGGAAATAGCTTTGCGGGTCTTCAAGAAGACAAGAGAGTAAATGTGCGTCATGCACTTGGGCATGACGCATTCTGGAAGCAAGCTTAAAAGCCTCAGAGAGTGCTTCCGTGAGGCTTTCGGTAAATTGCTGAGCCATATGTTATTTATGTTTTTCAGATTTTTTTTCTGGAGCTTGATCTCTTTTTGCTTTGATCTTGTGTCCGGTTGGCATGTGGTACAAAGTGACAGCGCCTCTTCTTCCTGCCTCGCCAATGCCGATTTTGTCACCTACAATCCATTTAGCGACTTTTTTGCGATAGGATTTTGCCAGAGTTAGACGGGTTCCATCGCTCAAAACAATATACTTGCCATCATCTTGGACTGCAGTCAGAGTAACTTCCTTTGCAATTTGAAGCTGTGGATGGTTTTTTTGCTTTGCCCACCATTGTCCAAGCGCCTCTTGCTCAGGCCCTGAAAGTTTGTTTATCCCTGTGCTGGTTTGTTCAGCAGGGGTCATCATATTGAAGGGGGCTTTTAGCTCTACTTTCGGAGCAGCTGGCTGCTCGGTTTTAGCTTCAGGCGTATCAGCGCAAAAAGCTCCCACACATATTCCTGATAGCAGAAGAGTCGCAAACAAACGCTTTTTCATTTATACCTCGGGGTAGTTGACAAAAGATATGCGATTTTACCTCTTTGCCTATTTTCCAGTCCTTAAGATTCAGTTTATGTCTAGGGGAGTAAAAATGCTCTTATACTCACCGGAATTTACAGTTCGTACTTTATAGAGTTTCTCCAGGTATTGTTTATACGCATGCAGGTGGTGTTTGTAATAGTCTTTTGGGTGGAGTATTTTTTTAAAGCAAAGGGAAGGCGTTGTGCTGAGAAGAGTGTGTTTTTTGTACACTTCATATCCTACGATATTTGGTGAGGGGCTTGGCGTCCATTTTGTTTTCAGGCGCAAGTGGTGATGGTGTTTTTTCACTTTTCCGCAAAAACGCGGTGGAGGCTCTGGAGTTGGAGAGGAAATCACAACAGATTTGGTGATATGTGCATTTTCCTCGGAGCCAGCGTTACTTACTGTTTGGCCAGTGAACGTTTGCTTTACCGAGGTCCCTGCGGAGTTCGTCACTGTTAGCTCTACATTATATGTTCCTGCTGTTGCATAGGTATGGGAAGTAAGAGGGGTACTTGTTGTAGTGAGTGTTCCATCTCCAAAATTCCAGGCGTATGTAACAATTGAGCCAACAGGGGATACAGAGCTTGATGCGTCAAACTGAGTAGAAGAACCTGCTGTGCCAGCGGTTACTGAAAAATCAGCCGCTGGAGAAGGGTCAGGGGTGATGGCGATGAAATTTAGATAATAACTATTGGCGATAGGAATTGGCCCCGTGGCGCCTGGAGGATCCTGGGTAAGATCGATAACAGAGACACAGCTGTTGTAGGTATTATTTACGTATGCTTTTTTTCCATCCGGAGCTATGGCGATTCCTTCGAGATAAAGGCCACCACAATCGATGGGCCCTACGACGTTCTTTGTTGAAGTGTTAATTTGATACACGTACGATGAATCATTGTCCGTTACATAAACAAACTTGCCGTCTGGGGTGATTGCGATCCCGTAGGTATTGGTGGCTCCAGGTATAGAGATGGGGGTAGCTGTATTTGAAGTTGTATTAATGACAAATACTTGTTTTGATCGGGTTGTCACATACACTTCGCTCCCACTCACATCAGGAGTAATGGCAAGTGTCCAGGGAGCGTTGGCAAGAGGAATAGTTGTGGCTCCGCCGCCAAGAGTGATAGCGCTTACAGAAGAGCTGCCGTAATTTGCGACATAGATTTTGTGTCCATCAGGACTGATTGCGATTCCTTCAGGTTCATTTCCCGTGGTACCAGTCGCGCCTAGGAAGTTATTTTTAGCAACATCAATTTGGCCGATGGAGTTTTCGCCGAAGAAAGTCGGAAAAGCCGTTGTTCCGTCCGGTGAAACTGCGACAAAATCGCTAGACTCATGATTATCACATTCGATATACGAAGGGGTATTGCGCACCAGATCAATGGCATTCACATATGTTGTATTTAACTCAACATAGCCATAATCCCCAACATAAGCAGCCCGACCATCTGGGGTGATAGCAATTCCGTTAGGAGTTGCTTGGTACAAGAGTGTGATACCACCCACATTGCTCGTATTGCCAAGATCAATATACCAGGCTTTTGGAGAATTATCAGAATCAACCCCTGACACATATGCAAACCAATTTCCTTGATAGGTATACCGGTCAGCGGGGCTGGTCGGGGAAGTATCTGCTCCAACAGTGACTGAAATATGCACTGTCCCAGGAACGGACAGTGGCGCTGTCGTAGTGATTTCTGT
>PMZB01000195.1 GCA_003170575.1 Chlamydiia bacterium
GTATACTATCGTTCATGTATACATCATCAATACAAGCAGTATCCTGAACTTTCTACAGCCAGCGGATATACTTTAGATAATTTAAGATTCTGTTTTTCTAAACTTGATCGCAAATTTGTTCGATTAAACGGGGCAAAACTTGCAGTAGATATTTCTCGTCGCATTATTCCAGAAGGGCGTAAAGCTGTGAAGGCGAGTGAGCAAACAGAGCTAGTGTTGCTTAAGCATGAGATAGCAAAGAGTTGTAGGCACCTTCCAATACGAAAGCTGATGAAGCAGGGCGGACGTGCTATACAAGCATTAAAGCCCTGTTTTTTAATGAGTCCTTTATCAGTTGCTCAGTATTTACCAAAAAACGCGGTTACATTTGATTTGCTTATCATTGATGAAGCATCGCAAATGCGTCTGCCAGAGGCTTTTGGCGCAATTTTGCGATCAAAACAGATCATTGTTGTGGGAGATCCAAAACAGTTACCTCCCTCTAACTTTTTTGAAAAAGAGGTGGACGATGAGGAAGAGGATGGAGATGATTTAGGGGCTATTGAAGATGGAGTTCAAAGTATCTTAGAAAGGTGTCTGCAGGTTTTTCAGGCGCCAAGGTATCTTCGTTGGCATTATCGCTCTCAGCACCAAGATTTAATCGCCTTCTCCAACCTCCATTTTTATGATAACCGTCTAATTGTCTTCTCAGCGAACCATCAGAATGATTCAAGGATGGGAGTTTATTATAACTACATTGAAGAATCCTCTTATATTAACCGAAGTAATCGTGTAGAGGCGGAAAAAGTAGTGGAAGCTGTAATTTCTCAGTTGTTAAGTGATTCTGAGAGTTCGGTGGGAGTAGTAACGCTGAATCAGCCACAACGCGACTTGATAGGTGAGATTTTTCAACAGAGACTTTTGGAAAATCCGTCCTTACGAGAAGTTGTTGATCGGTTCGAGGTAGATGGTCAAAGTGTGTTCATAAAGAATTTGGAAAATGTGCAAGGTGATGAGCGAGATATCATTTTTATTTCAACGGTTTATGGGAGGGAACAAGGAAGTTCCATAGTCAGACAGTCCTTTGGACCTATAAATGGTTCAACAGGCTGGCGGCGCCTTAATGTTCTATTTTCACGAGCTCGGCAGCGCGTTGAACTTTATAGTTCTATGAAACCCGAGGATATTATTTTGAATGACCAATCCTCGCAGGGGCTGAAAACTTTAAAAAGTTATCTTGAGTTTGCTCAAAGTGGTAAACTGGATCCTATTGAATCTTCTATAGGTGAAGAAGAAAATCCTTTTGAGGAAGCCGTGAGCGAATTATTACAACGCAATGGATACGAAGTTCATCCTCAACTTGGTGTAAGAGGCTACTGGATCGATCTAGCCATTCTTCATCCAGAAAGACCTGGGGAATATCTTGCAGCAATTGAATGTGATGGCGCCACGTATCATTCCAGTCGCTCTGCCAGAGATCGCGATCGCATTCGTCAACAACTTTTAGAAGATCTGGGTTGGGAGGGGAAAATCTATCGCATCTGGTCCACTGATTGGTTTGCAAATCCAGTGAAACAAAGCGATCGTCTCTTAGATTTTCTTGCGTCGTTGCGTTTTCCCGAGCCAATTAGGGAGTAAAAAAGTTGTGATAGAAACAATGCAATCTTCTCATTATCTGCAATATAGACCCAGGATAATGCGCTCTCCTTCGATGTCTAGACCTCTTCTTTTTCATCGTAATCTGAAATTTCAAGTCTGATATGTTGATTAATTTTTCTGAATTTTAGACTCAGCTCACTCCCAGGGCGATTTTACTAAAGGAACTTGAAAGGCCTACACATTCGCTAGAGGCCTATTGCCTAAATAACACGTTACAGGGCAAAAGGTCAATATCCCTCCTGAAGCAGATGTGGGCCTATCAAGTTTCTTTAGTAAAATCGCCCTGAGCTCACTCCACCAAAGTAATGCGGCTATATATCCCCCTGAGAGGAGACAGGAAAGGACATTCGAACAATCAATATTCAACAATAGTCTTAGAAGCGCGAAGGGAGTTCCAATCAATAAATAGGTAAGGTAGGCATTACCAAATTTTTTGTATGCACAATGATAGACAAAGGCGAAGTTAATAGAAGAAAATACAAGCCAAACAATCATAACGGGCAGGACATTGGCTGCAAAACATAAGCTCAAACCTGTAAAGAACAGCGGAAAACCTAAAAGTTATTTTTGCTGTCAGGATAGAATGAGAAAGCGGAAAGATGATAGCCGATGCATGGCTGTGGAGTTGATAAGAAGAAGTGGAAGGATAAGCATGAACTGAAGCTACGGCGGAAAATAAGGATTGTTATATCTTTTTTGGAAAGGCGGAAGCTATGACCTGGAGTTAAACAATCTAATGTATGCTTCTTCCATTTCTTTAGTGATAACCAGATGATCGTTTTGTGGAACAAAAGTGGCGTGGGCACCGTTACTGAGTATTTGATATTGAATAAACATGTTTTTACTTTGGTATCTTTTGGGAGTCAGGATCAAGTCCATGTCCTCACTCATGTCTTTGGTGGGATCGAAGTTTGGGCTCAATTTACCCGCAAAAGTTCTTCGACTAAAACAACCGGCTTGCCAGATTTGCTCGAATGGTGGATCATTTTCGCTGCAGTCAATGCTACGATGCCCGATGCTTTTCCGCCTAAATAAGTATAATTCGTTGATCTTAGGGCAGCTCGCGAGCAATTTTAGCGATCGCCCAAAAAAATACCATTGTCCAACCCTATGGAGATAAGCGATAGTTTCGTGGTCTAACATGCTATCATCGCTAAGTTGATCCTTGGCGGCCAAGGCTTGAAGATGTGCAAGAAAATTGTTGTGATGATATTCAATCCCTCGAATGATATCCAGGGAGCCCCAAATTTGAGTAAAGTCGTGTTGATCTCGAATTTTCAGTTTATTTCGGACCATCAACGATCGAATCCTTTCGGGAAAAGAAAGAATGTCTTCCAGCGATCTGCCTTCATTCGGGTCTTTAAGTTGTTGCAAAAAAGCTAAATAGTTTCCCATGGTCCTATCGTACTCCAATAGTGTTTAAACCATAATAGCAAAAAAAAGGCATGAATCCTTCAAAAATTTTGACGTATTGCAGTTTTGAAATGGATTTGGAGGGCCATTTCGATGAGAAGCGTTGAAAGAGAGGTTGTTAAAATTGAGGATTGAATCTGTGACTAGTGCTAATTGGTAGGAGAAGTGTCCGATACTAAAAATTCTTTGTGCAATATAGTCTCTATTTCTTGAGCTTGTTCTTGAGTAATGATTCCGTGCAATTCAGTTAATGTTGTCTTAAATTT
>PMZB01000045.1 GCA_003170575.1 Chlamydiia bacterium
AGGTAACACTTGCTAACGGTAACAAGGCAAAAACTATGGGCGGATTATATCCTACCATGCTGGCTGCCGGTTCACCGATTATTTCAACCACTACCGCAAATATGGATGTTGCCCTTGAAGATTTGGCATTACAGACAGAATACGGTGACTATGGCACTACCCGTTTCCTTTATGGAACAAACAGGTATATCCTGCAACTTTCTAAGGTGTATAAATCGTTACTGACACGTTACTCACCCGATGATGAAGTTGCAAAACTTGGTCTTTCTTCAATCAACATAGGTTCAACAAATATTGTCCTCGTACCTTACAAGAGGTTTGAAGACAGAGGTTCTTTCCCCTCTTCATGGGAAAAGATGATGTTCCTTGTAGACCACAAGACCATGACACCGGTACAGTGCTGGGGTGAAGAATCAGGTGACACCTTAAATCGTGTAAACAACGGAACAAGGGAGACCTATCAGGATTCATGGATTAATGTAACTTTCTCATGTGAGTTCAACAATCCTCCTTCATGTGGTATTTTAAAAGTACTCTAATATTAACCAACGATTCCCCTGCCTTAACCGGCGGGGGAGTTTTTAAAAAAACAAAGAAAAATGGCAAATTTTAATTATCAGCAGTTCTTAGCTCAGGTACGCAAAGACCCTGAGTTCGCTGGCAAGACAGCAGAAGAACAAGAAGGAGAAGCCAAAAAAAGGCTTGAACTACAGAAAACTGAAGGAAAACAACCCGAAGTAAAAGAAGAAGTAAAAGGACAGGATGCGATGATACCCGTCAGCGCAATTCTGGAATTTTTGGGTAAAGACAAAGGGAGTGACGAAACAAAAGAGTTGCTAAAACAACTTATAGAGCAGCAGAAGATTTCCAATATTCCCGAAGGATTGCGTAAAAGAGTTTCTTCCATAAAAGAGGAAGACATTGACAAAGGCGATTATATGAAAGAACCCAAAGTGTTTTACGCATATAATTTCTATTACGCTATTTATGGCGACAGAAGGTTGGGAAGGGACGTATCTACACCCTATGACACACCGATACAATTCCGGTTACTGAAAACAAAGAGAGTTTCAGACGGGACGTTATGCGTTTGTTCCACATTGATATATTCAAAGAAAGAATATGAATGGTTACAAAATCATTCCTTATTCAATTTATTTTTCTTTGAGCAGTTAGCCGACGAGGATAATGTTGATATAACCCTTGTAAATAAGATGTCAGAGATAAGCGGTATGTTTACCAGCATGAATCAAAGACAAATCGTGGAGAGAGCGCAACAGATGGGATTACCCATAAGTCAGGACATTATGAAAGTACGTAATTCTATGATACGCAAGATGGCAGAGGATGAGATAACATTTGTACGCAGACGAAATCAGAATGTAGCAAAACAAATGCACGAATCGTTGTCACCGGAAATTGCCGAAGAATCAGAAAAGACAGGTTATTTAACAGGAAAGAAACAATAAATGATACTCGTACAGGACATAGTAAACAGTATGGCTGCTAAGTTGGATGCCGAGACACCGGCGGGAACAACTATAGATTATTATACTTGGGATAATGATTATAAGCCAGCAATTACTGATGCTTTGGAATGGATAACGAGTATCGTAACGCCCATGATAGGCACAAAGAAATTCAGCGAAGAAGCCTTTGCTGAGAGTACCTTGTGCCGGATATGGCAGACAAATAAGTTTTCAAGGGTGAACTTCGACCCGTCGGTGATGCCGTTTGGTTCAGATGTTTGGACGGTACTTAGTGTACGCCCCAAACCCAAAGTTTATCTTGAAGATTTACCACCGTCGAATCCTCCGCTACCTTATTATAATGAGGTATTCAATTATATTGGGCAGGAGATGGACAATAAACCTATCGTAAGCAAATCATATTCTACCGGCAACCCTTTAAAGGCATTTGAAAGCACTATACGCCCCGAATTAGCTTTTGTGGTGAGTGATAAAGGCGCGGGAAGATTAACGGCAGAGGAAAGCGCAGAAGCAGCAAATAACCCCTTTGTAAAAGGATATGACAACCCGTTCATTATTTGCGAGGAAATGAGGGAATACGGATGGATGGTATCAGTAGATTATACCGCAAGTGTCGGCGGGTACATATTGACAGTACCAAAAGAAATACAGATATATCCGAGATTATACGGTGATCTTGTGGCGGTATTTTACATACCCGTACCAGTAACCCCGACAAACATAACCGATAGCATAGCATTACCAATAAGCATGAAGGGTGTACTTGTGGCAAAGGCGTTGCATTATATAAGCTGGAAGCAGGGTGACAAGATTACGTTGAACACCGCCACGACAAATGAATTAATAACAATATTAACACCTAAAAAATAATGGCAACCCCGATACGATGGATTGTGTACGATGTGCTTGAGGACTTAAAACAAGTCTTTGACAACAGGCAGATAGGTGTCAATCAGGTATTATACTGGGTTACTATCGTAGCCAATCGTCTCAAGAAACAGCACATTGACAAACTTATCAATAAGAATCAGTGGATACCGGGGAAATTTCTTAATATTTTTACAGGCATACCGATAACCGTTTCGCCGGTAAGTTCCAATCCAAATATTGTAGCACAGAGGAAATATATAAAACTCCCTGCTTCCGTAATGGATCTGGAATTTGAGAACGGTGTTGAATATATGACTTACGACATTGGGTCTACCGGATGCTGTAATGAACCACCTTTCACGATGGTTAATTTCACGCCGACAACACCGGGGGGCGCATCAATACTTTATGGCGATCCTTATACAACACCAAGTCCTAAAAATCCGTATTTTTACCGAGTGCAGGATTATTTATATACTTTAGGTTTGGAGTGCGTGGAAGTAAAAGATATAGAAATAGGTCTTTATACCTATGCTGACCCCCACATGATTTGCGACATTAACTCATCATTAGATTTTCCTGAACACCTATTGACTGTGTTAAGACATCAGGTTTTAGATATGGGGGTATATGCACTAAAGGTTCCTCAATCCCGACAGAACATCGGTGGGGACGAACAGAAAGTTCCTATTACTTTAAAGCAAGGAACGCAGCAGAATCCCGCCACAACAGACACTACTACTGACGATACAACGACGGAGGACACCGAATAATGTTAGCGACATCCTTTATAAAACCTAGCGAGATAATTACAGCCGTAACGATGGCTGTTAGTGATACCGAGTTTAAGAAGGGAATACCAGAAGGATATTACAAGTCCCTTGTGCAAAAGGCTATGGAAGAAATGGCACTGGACAGTTTATTTCATAAAGAATTTTTAGATGTTCCTATTGACAAAGTAAAATTACAGG
>PMZB01000208.1 GCA_003170575.1 Chlamydiia bacterium
GTCATCGCATCACCGATCGGGAAAGATTTATTTTTAAAACTTTACGGTGAAATTATGTTTATTACACAAATCGAGGGGCAAAAAGTCCCTCAAAGTGAGGGGTTGTTAGAAATTCTTTTACCCCAAGAATTGTTGGATAGAGCTGATGAAAAGAGCGTGCAACAAGGCTTAGAATCAATAAGAAAGATTTTAAGTATTGTGCAGTCTGCATTCAGAGATCTTTTAGGAGATAAAGACGGGCGCCATCTTGGGCACTTAGATGGTCTTGTTAAAGATTGTGCGTGCCAAGTGCGGGCAATAGAAAATCTTGTTTTTGAAAAGAAATTACAAGTAGACCCCGCTGTTGCTGAACGCATTCGGTTAGGGCTCGAAAATCTGGAGAAGCACTACAGCTCCTTGCTTCAAGCATCCCAAGATAAGAAGGGAGAAAGAAAAACGGTTCGCTCTCTCCTCACAGAAAAACAAGATCTTTTCTCTATTCTTAGTGATATTGATGTGAAGATTCTTGTTTTGTCGGAAATGCTTTTTCAGGTCAAAAGGGAAACTGTTCCTCAAGGGGGTTCTACACCATGTCCTGGATGCGGAGCTCCCTTTTTGGCCACACATGAGGTAACTGTGACTAAGGTATTTTCTGACATTTTTGTTTCAACTAAGAGGTGTAGGCAGGTAGTCAATTTGGCTCAGGCTCGTCTGGCTGAAATAAGCTGTACAAGGCTTATCGAGTTGGTACAAGAAAAGGATCTTCCAATTGGGCGGCAATTGACTGAGGGTGCAGTCAAGACGGTAGAAGGGAGTGGAGAAAAGAGGAAGGAATTGCCCGCAGCCTTAACTCTCGAAGCTGCGCTTCAACTTGCGGCAGCGCATAAAATTGCAGTACTTGTGAAAAGTAAGCTGACGGAGCACTGTATTGAACAATCATCTGAAGAAGGAAGATTTGATGTTCACATTCCATGTATAGCAACAATTGACCAAGGTGATGCCAGGTTGCTGCCAACTACACCAGAAGTACTAAATAAAGCGCCCTTTCTTGTTGTTGCTGGGATACGAGCAAAGTGTTCAGCTCCTTTTGAGCCGCAGATGCTCTACAAGGCAGATCTAGCAAAAGTGCTTCAAGAAAATGGTGCGAACCATTTTCAGTACACAGATGGGCGAGATAGCGGGGCGGAAGAGCTTGACTTCCTTCGAAGCAGAGAACTGGGAGATTTTGCAGATCTTCTTGTTTCTCGAAATTCGGAGGGAAAAGAATCGGGCTGTGTGCAAGAAAATGCACGATTGTTTGTGACAACACATATCTTTCCAAGCTCTCTTGAAGAGGAACAACCTATTGTTCCGAGGGAGGCTCCATGAAAACTTTTGGATGGAAGGAACTGACCTGCATCCAACTTGGGGGAGTGCTTTCGCTCCCCCTTGTTATGGTTGGATTTACGGTGGGGAAAATAGCTCCAGGCTTAGCTGGAATGGCACTTTGTGTGATGGGCAATGGGTTGCTTGCTCTTTTTGCTCTGATCAGTGCTCCTCGGATTATTGCGAAAAGATCTGTGACAAGCCAGAATGTGGAAGCATTTCTTGGCTCATCAGGCAAAAAGATACTGGCCCTATTTTTAGCACTCAGCATGCTCTTCTGGTTTGCTATCCAGACACAGGTTGTTGTGTCTGGGGTTTTACCAAGCAGCTTGTTTTTTGGATGTTGCCTCTATGGAGGAGGATGCGCTCTTAGCTTGTCGAGTATTTATAGCATTGAGCGGTACGCAAAGATAGTGGCGCCTCTTATGGCGCTCTTTCTTGCTGCAGCTCTTTTCCATGGGGGAGCAATTGCACCTTCAGTTGTGAATTTTTCCTCTTTTGGAAAAGCTTTATCAGTAATCGTGGGAGGGTCGATTCTTGCGGTCATTGATCTGCCGACCTTTTTCAAGGAAGCTCACGATGTTGGCGCTATAAAAAAGACAATTGTAGCCACCTTCTTAGTGGCTATGCCCTTGGTTGAATGCTGTGGTGTAGCTCTTGCCTGCAAAACCCAAGATGTGGTTTCAGCTCTGTCTGATTCTGTTTTTGGGAGAGGAGTGCTCATCTTTCTTGGGGTTTCAGGATGGATGACCAATATAGCAAACCTTTACTCTGCTGCGAAATCGATCGAAGTTATGAATGTGTGCAAGGGCAGATGTGCATATGCACTTGCAGCATGTATTGGCATAGCCTTCACGCTTTTTCCTTTGGTCGAGTACTTTGCAGATCTCATCACTTTTCTCGCTATGGCAGGATGTGCTTTTGGAGGGCTGCTTCTGGCAGAAGATTGTTTAGGAAACAAAATGCCTTCTAAACATGTGTGTTGGGCCATATTAGGCATTGGACTCTGTGTGGGAGTTTGTAACATCAGTTCTCAGAAAGCGTTCTTTGGAATTTCAATTCTTGACGTATTTGCAGTGGTGTTTTTTTTAGCAATGTTAGGGAGTGCTTTTAGAAGGAGGGAAATCCATGAACCCACTTGATTCAATCTCAAAGCTTGACCTTGAGGATCTTGCCCGAGGGGCTACCTTTCTTGGATCTGGAGGGGGAGGCGACCCAATTTCTGATTGCTTGCTGGCGGAAAGCTTTATGAAAGAAGCTTTTCTTCCCCTGAAACAGGTCTCAGCATGCGATGATGAGGAGATGATTGTACTGGTAGCAGGAATTGGCGCTCCTCTTGTTTCTGCAGAACGACTTATGTCTGGCGATGAATTTATTCAGGCAATCGAGCTTGTAGAACGAATGTTAGGAAGAGCTATTGAAAATGTGGCTGCAGCTGAAATAGGCGGGTCAAATGCATTTTCTGCACTGATTGCCAGCATAACCACAAAAAGGAACCTTATTGATGCTGATTCATTGGGACGGGCTTTTCCTACGATGAATATTAGCTCCTGTGCGCTTTGCGGAGTTGCTCCAACACCCGCTGTTATGGTTGATGGATTGGGGAATGCAGTTGCATTTCATACAACATCTCCAGAGGTGTTTGAGCGGCATGCGCGTGCTGTTGTGACAGCTATGGGTTCTTCAGCGGTGTGTGCTTTATATCCTATGACCGGAAGCCAAGCAAAGAAAGCCTTGATTGCTGGCGCTTTGTCAAAAGCGGTGAATATTGGGAAAAAGTTGCGCAACAAACATCGGCACGAGCTTGGTTGTACATGGGTTGGCAGGGGAGTTATCTCTCGTATCGAGCAGGAAATAGACAAAGGTTTCTTGGTCGGCAAAGTGACGATTGAGGGAGCGTCTCGATACGTGCTCGAATTTCAGAATGAGTTCCTTGTGGTGTATGAAAAAGATCGCCCTATCCATACAACACCGGACATCATCACGCTTCTGGAAAGCGAGTCATTAAACCCGCTTGGTACGGATCAGCTTCGGTATGGCTTAGAGGTGGATATTGTCATAGCAGCATCCCCGCCCATATGGAGAACAAAGCAAGGGCTTTTATTAACTGCACCAGCTGCATTTGGATATTCATTTCCACCAATGCTTATTGAGGAGGGTGTATGAAGTATTCTATAGGTATTGATATTGGCGGAACAAACACAGATCTTGTTCTTCTGGATCCAAAAAAGAGATGTGTTTGCAGTTGCAAAGTGACAACAACGTTGCCGCTGGAAATTGGCGTAGAACAAGGGTTGCGTGAGCTCATTAAAGCTGTTCCTTTGACGGATATTGAAGTGATAAGTATTGGAACAACTCATGCTCTGAATGCGCTCCTGAGTGCAAAATCGCTTCTGCCAGTTGGTTTGATACGTATCGCTGGACATAAACCCGAGCTGCAGCCGGGTTTAAGGTGGGGGAAGGATTTACGATCAGCGGTTCTTCGAGGAGCCGTTACTATCAATGGGGGATTTGAGTGCCATGGAGGAGAGATCACTCCCTTTCGAAAAGAGGAGATGAAGCAAGCTGTTGAAACACTTCTAGACATGGGAGCTGAAGGGTTTTCCATCATAAGTTGCTTTGGAACTCTGTATCCCCAGCATGAGGAAGAAGCTTGCGTGTGCCTCCAGGATATAGCAGGAAAAGATATTCCCGTCACCCTTTCGCATGAAATAGGCGGCATTGGATTTGTGGAGCGAGAAAACGCAACGCTCTTAAATACCGCGTTAAAGGACGTGATAGGAAAATCTTTTTCTGCCTTAGAAGGCATCTGTAGAAAGCTTGGGCTTGGATCTATGCGCCTATGCCTTGTGCAAAATGATGGCAGTCAAATGACAGTGGATGAGGCGAAACATAAGCCCATCCAAACTCTTGGGAGCGGCCCTATGAACTCAGCCAAGGGAGGCCGGCTTCTATCTGGTCAGGATTCCTGCGTTGTTGTTGACATAGGAGGCACATCTACAGATGTAGCTTGCGTGCTCAATGGCCATGTCAAGCGCTCTGGAGGAGTTGTGACAATTGCAGATGTGCGGATGCGATTCCCTTGTCCAGATGTGCTTTCCATCGCTCTGGGAGGCGGGTCAATTATTAATAGTGATGGAAATATTGGCCCTCGAAGCGTGGGAAGGGAGCTGTGCAAAGCTTCCCAGGCATTTGGAGGGTCAATTCTTACTCTCACAGATCTTGCGCTGCTTCTTGGGAGTATTGAGATACCTGGTGCGAATCTAACGCAGATTAGAATTGAGAAAAACCAAGCGATAAAAATTCTTGACAAAGCGGCCTTCAAGATTGCACATGCCGTCCGATTGGTCCGAGGGGAAAATAAAGACCTTCCTTGTGTTCTTGTTGGGGGAGGAGCGCTTTTATTTCAAGAGATGCTTCCAGCCCTACTTGAAGGGGTTGTCTCTCTTGAAACAGAACAGCACACAGGTATTGCAAATGCATTTGGTGCTGCACATTCAGAAATATCAGGCCACTTTGACTCTGTTATTTCTTTGCACAACCGAGACCAAGCTCTTGTGGATGCAACAAATACAGCTCGGGCAGAAGCAATCAGAAAGGGCGCTGATCCACACTTACTCAAAGTTGGAAACCTAGCGATTGAGCCTCTGGCCTACTCCAGCAACAAGCTTGCACGCGTGATAGTGAGTGTCAGCGGGCCGACCAAGGGATAAGGAGGCCTTACTATGGATTCCCTGGATGTTTCTTGAAATACTCAGTGATTGCTTGTTCGATCCCTGATCGATCATCCAGTAATCTAGCAAGGAGAAAGCTTGGCATAATCTCATAATTTATCATCCCGGGCTTTTCCATGTCGTTTTTTTCTAGAAGTGCTTTGAGGGCAGTGATACTCATTCTCCAATCCTCTAGCTTGAGATATGGTTCAGGAGCAGAAGTTGGTTTAGGAGTAGATAAGGGCGGTATTGTATAGAGGGGGTGCCCAACTGGGCCTATAAAGTTTGAACCAAGCGCCATTTGTCTGGTTATGTTATCTAACATTTCTTTTCCACCAGATGGATTTTTCCAGGCTTTTCTAATGACATCAATAGCATTTTCTATCTGATCATCTGAAAAAAGTCGAGGATCTGCGAAGAGAAACGTCAGTTCTTGGCCTATACTAAGAAGTGCATAAAGTACAGGATCTATGGTTTGAAGATTTTTCATAAGATCTTTTTTACTAATCAAACTATCAATACCTTCCTTCTGAATTTGTTTTTGAGTGCAGATTTTCAGTTTGATAAGTCTTTGCTCGAGCCGTGATACTAGTTTTTCTTCGTGACCCCGAGATACTCCCAAGTATTCCATTAAATTTTTTTGACATAGTCCCATCGTCTCCTCTACCCTCTTCATAAGGACGTCCTTTACAGTAGGTCCAGAGAGCCAACTAGCCATGTCTTTGTGCAAGGTTGTTGATTGATTCAGCATGTCTTTGTGCAAGGTTGTTGATTGATTCAGCATTTCGTCTCTATAAGGATAGGTTTTGACATTACTTAAGAATGTGGCGTACTCAATAACTTTTGTTAATCCACTTTTCCAAAGATCCTTGAGTGTGTGTTTTATTCCTTTCTGATAAGATTTTCCGATCTCTAATTTCTGAAATCGCTTGAGGCCTATCTTTGCGGTACTTCTTGTTGATGGGGATATACCTGAACTAACAAGAATCTTGCCAAGTTCCTCTAATTTTTCTGTTTTGCTTGCTGTCTTGGATGCTTCTTCGTACACTTGGGTGATTAATCCTAAAAACGGCAGTCGGCCTNNCTTCGTACACTTGGGTGATTAATTTAAGCGTTTTTGATTGGTCCTCAAGAATCATAGAGTGTGCTTTCGCAGCTTCATCTCGCAATGTCGAGAGTGCTTTACTTTGTAGATCCCCTTTACTGAAAGTTAGATTTTCAACAGCGACCCTAAGCTCTCCTGCTTTGACCCAGCCAGGAGTAGATAAATGTCCCTGCGCTGATTCATACAAGGCGTTACAGAAAGTTTCTGCATTCGTAACTATGGGATCTGACATAGGTTCTCTCTTCTTTTAAGCTTTCTCCTTTGTGTAACAGAAAAAGAATTTTTATTCAAAAAAATATTATAAGCTTTTTCTCCAATGGATCATTTCTATGCAAGATACGCAAAAAACAATGATGAGCAACAACTACTCCGGCACAGGCATTGACGCTATG